>DKNL01000215.1 GCA_002474325.1 Opitutales bacterium UBA7389 | reverse complement strand
TGGCGGGCGAACTTGGCAAGCAACCGACGATGATGCCCACAATCCCGAATGGGCAAGTGGGTCGGGAAAGCCAGGCCGCATGGTGGATCCCAATGCCCATGCCTGGCGATACGTCAAAGCGGAGCACCGCCAAGAATTTGAACGGCAAGGAATCGAAGTACGCAATTCGCCTGATGGTCGCGTGACCTACGCCTACGGTTGTTACGTTCGCGTCAGCGAGAACAACGGAATCACTTGGACGCAGCAGGAGATTGATGTTCCCATAAAGGGATTGATCATGAGTTTTCTCGGTCCCGCCACAGATCTTCGTCTCGATACCAACACGATTTTGTGTGCCGTTTACGGGCGACCAACCGCCAACGTCCGCTTTTACGAATCTTGGTTGCTACACAGCGAAGATGATGGTCTTAGTTGGGATTTCCTGACCATTGCCGCCGATCCAGAAAAAAAACGTAGCTTCGGAGAAACTTCTATCGAACAAGCGGCCAATGGAGAAATCGTAGCCATGATGCGCACGGAGCCTGCTCTGGGGAGCAAGATGTGGACAGCCCATTCATCGGACCGAGGCAAAACTTGGTCGAAAGCGGTAGAAACGCATCTACACGGACATCCCCCTCATCTGATTACCTTGGGAAATGGCAGTATGCTTTGCACTTATGGCTTTCGCGACAAACCCATCGGTATTAGAGCTGCTCTAAGCCGAGACTTTGGAAGAACCTGGCTTGAGGAAGATATCGTGTCGCTCCGTGCCGATGGATCTGGTCGTCCTGGCGATAATGGCTATCCGCTAACGGTAGAGATGGAGGATGGCAGCCTGCTCTCTGTATATTACATTACTCGAGATGGCATAACCGGAATCGAGGCGACGCGCTGGAAGAATCCTTGGAATTGATACAATCTAGACAGCTCCTATTAATGTCCGTCATGGGATTTCCCCTACAGGTTTTATAGTGGCAACGGCTTCTGAGGAGTCTATATTTAGGCATATCGGTTTCGAACAGCTATCAATTGGCAAACTAGGTAACGCCGGACAAAACCTTTGGGTCTCGCAGAGAGGCGAGCTGAAATTCGTCAACTGGTTCGATCTGGAACGCGGTAGGCGCCGAGAGCTGGTCAACAACGACGATCACAGTCCTTACGATAATTCAGCAAGCATACTTTCAGATTTTCTTCAAATTTCGAGGTTCAAGCTAACGGCTTATCGACTTACAAAGTTAATTGGCGCGTATGGGTTGCCTGCTCTCGTATGCTTTAATGCAATGCCTAATTAGACTAGAAAGGCCTTGATTGCCATTGGCTGCAGCCAGCTGTAATGCACTTCGGGCAATTCCCAAAGCCTGATCGAATCGAAGGTTTTCTGCATAGGCAGCTGCCAGTACTTGCTGAAAATCCGCGTCATCTGGGGCCAAGGCCACAGCTCGCTTAGCCAATTTTTCCGCCTCAACTCCATCTCTCCATTGCTCGTCTTTCGCGGTCGCTTTGATCCAAGCCAGCTCCCGAAGAATTTTTACATTGTTTGGCTCCCTTTCCAAGCCAGACCTAAATGTCTCCACAGCTTCTTTTCTGCGTCCACTAACGTCTAGTGCCAACCCCAGCATAGAGTAGCCTTCCTGGATTTCCGGATCGTCCACCAGCTGTTTACGCAAGTAGCGAATAGCCTCCTCGAAACGACCTAGCTTAGCCAAAAGCTGCACGAAGTTCGACCGGGCGACGACAAAGTCAGGATCTAGAACCATAGCCTTTCTGTAGAGTTCCAAAGCCAAATCGTATTCACTTTTTTGAGCCAAGAGCTGAGCTTCTTGGTTCAATGCCTTAGGGTTATCTGGATCCGCCAATGACCAATTCCGAGTGGTCCGCAAAGCTTGTGAGATCTGCCGATTCTGAAGCAGTGTCTCAATCATCAAAATCCTCGATTTCTCGTGCTTGGGATCGATCCGGAGAGCTGTTCTCAACTGCTCTATAGCATCTATCGTCTTTCCCTGAGCCTCCAGTATCGAGGCGTACACGTGATAGAAGTCCGGATCCTCCGGATGATCCTCTAGGAGCTTCTTATTGTAGCGGATAGCATCGTTGAACCGTTTTCCGTTGAACAAAACCAGCAAATAAGCATTGCGGGCTTCGATGGCGTAAGGATTTAACTCCAATATATCTAAAAGGCTTTTCTCTGCTTCATCGAAATAATTCATCGAAACCGCAATAAGACTCAGCTGATACTGGGCCTCTATATTCTTCGGAAAGTCCTCAACTAATGACCGAAGTAGCCTTCGAGCATTGTCCAGTTCACCTCTATCAACCAAAAGCTGGCTCATTCGCCGTCTCAGGTCGGTATTCCCCGGCCGCTTTTTTAGGGCGGCTTGGTAAAGAGATAGACTCTTCTCAATTACTTTCGGTGTGAGTTGGATTTCCCGCTCCTTTACTTGTCGTCGCCTTATCAACTGTTTCTCCCGATGATTCCACTGATTTGTGTACGGAACCTTGCTTAGCACGTGCTCAGTGATATTTTGTAAGATTCGAAACTCATCCCATTGCGTAAAAGCCAACTCATACGTCATCTCTTCCCTTGAGATTGTAAGCGATTCGGAGGCTCCCAGTTGGGAAAGGAGAGCCTCGGAAAAGGCAGAAGCTACCTTGTAGTTCCCTTCAAAGGACAGATGCACATGATCGTAGAAATCCGTATCTCCCGGGATGTTAAGATCACCGCTTTCACTTTGCTCAAAAACCTTTTCCGAGTCCACCAATGTGACATGAGTGCTTCCCGTAGTTGCAAATCGCCTAATGATGTCATTCAACTCGCTATCCGCTCGCATCCGAAGTCCATCCAAATCGCGAGCTTCTTTGAGAGCAGCCAATGCCCCCTGGACATCTCCCCGTCCTTGATGGACAAGACCTTTCCTGTAACTCGCCTCCGCGTGCCCTCCATCGTCCGAAATGAATGGCGGGCAGTCCGAAAGATTAACCGCAACAGTGGATAACAGAACCTGACAATCCTTTTCAGCTGCGGCTGATAGTATATTGTTCAAATTGCTTTCGAAGTGACTGTAAACTGTCTGCAGTCGATCGTCGTTCTCAAAAACTGAATTCTCCAAATAAAAATCCATCCCTTTCCAAGTGCCCGAAGTCACTTGGTGCCTCCCGGCCAGCACCACCATCATCTGGTATAACCTTAAGGACTTGAGAGAATTGCTCAAACGGAGAAAGCTGAGATTGTCGCCAAAACCCGTATACAAACTCCCGGCTCCGAAGGGACCGGCAACCTCATTATTCCCCATATACACCACCAAAAAGTCGGGGTCGTACTCCAAACAAGCCTTGGCCACCGGCAGCATGACATGAGAGTTTACCGCGGAGATTGCTGCGTTAATCACCTCGATCCTTCGACCTGGATAAGCCTTCTCCAGTTTAACTTGAATTTGATTAGCCATGCCATACTCCGAGGCAGGATACCCTTGGGCAGCTGAACCACCCAAAACAAATACCCTCAGCGAACCAGGCTCTTTCTTCGCCGAAAACTCGACCGACTTCATCGGCCGGGCTACCGACCAAGGAAAGTAGCTGAATGTAAAGGCCCAATTGTTCCGGACTATTCCCTTTTCCTCATCAAAGACACTGGCACTATAGCCGAATCCAATTAGCCTGAGCCCCGATTCAAGTAGGGCGAGTAGGGTTAGCGGGACGATCAATACAGTAACTACCTTGAAAACTAATAACCTGTTGAGTTTCATGTTAGTATCGGTGCAACTATTTATCCGTGAAGAGTGGCAGCGTGGAAAAAGATCGCCAACACGATCAGACAGAAAACGGGGGAACCAAACTCTTTTTCTTGGAAAACGGGCATTAAAGCTAGTGCTGCCTAACCCTAGGTAATCGCAGTCGTCAACTCAGTATCTCTGCTAACTAAGGTTAGTTCGAGATACCATACATAGGAATACGAACGCGAGACCAATCCTCCTTGATTGTCGAAATCAAAGAGGGACGACAGTCAGACTGTTCTCTAAATAGACTCGTTAGCTCGATCCGCTCGCCTCAGGAAATGATACAACACTCCGGCGATTCCAAAAACGACTATTGCGAAAGCGATCAAGATGCCTGCCTCTTCACTGTCGATTATAGTCAATCCCGTCATGAGGACTCCAATTGCAACCAAGGCAATAGCCACCATCTTGCCCGGGAGCGTGTAAGCCTTGGCGACCGGCTTTTCCTCGAAGGCCTGCTGCATAGCCACAGCTCGATCCCAACCTGGACTTTCATGTTTTTCCAGCAATTCCAGGACCATCAAGATAAGAAAAGGCACAACAATTCCGCCAATCATATCCGCGAAACCCGAGTTTTCCCCAATCCAGAGAGCGATCGGTCTCAAGAGATCCACATCCACGAAAACGCCTCCTTCAGCCAAGCCAAATCGCATCAGATAAGCGGTTACGAAGCCAACAGCCGTCGTAACCCATACTGCCGTTATGCCAATCTTTCTCGAGAACAGACCCCATACTGTAGGCAGAAAAAGTGGTACGTAGAGCAACTTATTGATATCCACAATAAATTTTGTGTAGCCATATTTTGGTATTAACAAGGCTCCTCCGATAACCACGATACCGAGTATCAGCGTGATCATCCGACCAACGAAGACGAGTTTCTTTTCAGATGCGTCCTTGCCCATCATATTGTGATAGGCTTCGGTGAACGCGCCGGCAAAAACATTCAACCGCGTCGTAGCCATACTAGCCGTTGCCGAAGCCATAGCTGCTACCATTAGTCCCATCATACCCGCCGGAAGCACATATTGGCAGGCCAGAATGTAAGCTTGCTCGGTATCAGCACTTTGGTTGACCACACGATAGATAAGTGGAGGCAGCATCCAAAAAATGGGGCTTGCTAGATAGAGCCCGCCGATCAGGTACGCAGCCTTTTTCGCGTCTTTGGCAGTGGGCACGCAGACCCACCTCTGCACAAAGGACCAATCCGCGGCAAAGACAAAAAAGTTGACTATCATCCAGCTTACCAGAAACCACGCAGAATAGTCCTCAACCACCGGTGCGAGGAAGCCCTCCGGAGCCGCCTCAAGGAATGACCCCCAGCCTCCCACCTTCATGAGCATGAGAGGAACAACGAAAACCACTGAGGCCGTGAGTATAACAAACTGTAATACATCTGTCACCAAAACCGCCCAGAGACCCCCGGCGAAAGCGATAGCGATGACAATGATACACAATGCTAAAGATGTCAAAGGAACCGACAAGTGACCCGTAGCGGGATCCGCAAGGAAATGGCCTTCCGGCAAAGGCATCAGTGCCGTAACGATTTTAGAAAGAGCATAGACAGCTCCCCCTGTGCTGAAGAGGGTTAAGGATCCCTTGAACCAGGTATAAAACTGAACGATCGATCCCCCGAATCGCATACGAAGGAACTCGGCAGCGGAGTCGACGCCCGCCTTCCTCCACACGCTGGCAAGAAACCAACCCACCAACAATGCGGATACTCCGTAGCAAAGATTAATGGCGATGGCCACCGCTCCATATTTGTAGGCAATTCCTCCCCAAACGACGAAAGTACCGGCCGAGAACATCGTCATGAATGCCGACAAGCCCGAGACCCACCAAGGCGATTGTCCGCCCGCCACAAACATGTCTTTGGAGCTCTTCATCTTGTTGGCGAACACCATACCGGCCCCAACGATACCGAGGACATAGAGAATGATTACCAGATAGTCTATTGCTTGCATCTTAGGAAGGGATTAGAATTTTGTGGTGAGAGTATTTTCCTGAGGTTGGCAACATGGCCGCTCGAAGATCGATTGCTACCTTTTAAGACAACGATATACCCTTGAAGGCTTATTGATGGGGCGAATGGGTTGCTATGCAACATGATCAAAGTGGGCTCTCGACTATTAATCAGTCTGAAGTTCTAGACGCGATAGCATGTCTTCCGTCGGCTCAACTCCTAGTCCGGCAGCATCGCTCAATTGATAATTTCCGTTCGTGCACACGATTCGATTTGTCATCAAATTATGATTACGCTCGACCACAGAATGCTGGTATTCATGGCCAATGACGCCTTCCAACGAAAAACTGGCGTGCAGGCTGGCCGCTAGGAAGATCCCAGAACCCACTGTCGCGTGGGGCAATATACTGATACCCCTTTCGTGGGCTGCCTTGGATATTCGAATGAACTCGGTGATCCCCGTATGGCCCATCTCGGGCTGGACGATCTTTACGGCATCAGCGTCAAAACGAAGTTGTGCTTCGAACAGGGTTCGCCACTCTTCGCCCACTCCAATGGGCGTATCCACAGATTGGGCTACTTTAGCCAAGCCCTTCAAATTTTCGGGAGCGATGGGAGCCTCTGCGAACCAAAGATCATAAGGCTCCATCTGTTTGATAGCATCGATGGCCTCATCCGGCGTGTGGGCCCAATGCATATCGCAACCGATCTGAGTGTCATCGCCCAGTGCTTCCCGCAATTTGGCCATCTCTTGCACGATTCCTTCCCCGGCAACAGCCCCGGCGAACTTGAAACGGTCGAATCCTCTGCCCAACCAGTCCTTGGCAAATACCGCTCTCTCATCCAGAGTCGGTCTTGGCAATCCGGAAACGTACCCAGAAAGCTCTTTACGCCTTCGACCGCCAAGCAATTCATAAATCGGTTTCCCTGCTACTTTTCCCGCTGCATCCCAAAGGGCGATATCCACCGCCGCGAGAGCATCCAGATAGAATCCACCCGTATATCCACGAACCCGCATTAGGCTGTAGAGATCGTCATGGATCGCGGGGGCCTCGGCCGGATCGCGACCGACTACGAAGTCCGCCAGCAAATCGACAATGATCGCTGTCGTCGCCTTAGGGGCTACGATTCCGTAGGTCTCCCCCCAGCCCGCTTCGCCAGAATCCGTAATAACTCGAACGACTACTGAGCGATCGAAAATTGGATATACGGTCTTGTTGCCCTGACGAACGAAATAGCCTCGCTTATTCGGAGTCTCACCCGGCCCCAAAGCTCCCAAATAGGGCTCGTCCCGAGGAACCGTTAAGATGAAGGCATCAACCTGGACGACGCGGCTCATGTAACGGCTACTTTCGCTGGAGCAATCTTGAGGTACCGGGAAAGCCGGTTCAATTGGGCTTCCAACTCTGCCTCATCATAAGCATCGAATTCTGGCAAGGGAGCCCTAACTATGGAATTGGTGAAGATACCGCGTTTGGTAAGTACTGTCTTGGTTAGTCGCATGCGGTAAATCAATTGGATGATAAGCAGTGGCAAGGATTCCCGATAGAGTTCCCGAGCTTTATCCTCGTTCCCTCGCTGGTAGGCGTTCCACATTTCCACGTGGATATCTATGATTTCGGTAGCCGGCATAGCGGCTACAGCTCCGCGATTCATCTCGTCGATCACGTACCGAGCTCCCCCACCACCAATCACTCCGCAAAGGTGCTCAGGCGCCGAATCTCGGAGTTCCGTGATCCTGGGACCAGAAGGAAGCGTCTCCTCCTTCACATAACTAATGGCATCAGTAGCTTCAACGATTCGCATCAAGTCTGATGCATCCAAGCCCGCTCCCACCGGATTCGGAGCATTCTGCAAAACGATATCTATTCCCGGTGCATTTTCGATCACCGAAAGAATGAATCGCAACGCTCCTTCTCCATCTCCTTGAAATTGCTTTGGGATCAAGACCATGGCCGCTTCAGCTCCCAATTGCTGCGACCTGAGGATGTCCGCTCCTATAGTTTTCGCCTCGCCAGCTCCACCGCTGCAGACTATAGGCAAACGTCCTTTGGCCACTCCGCAAACGACTCGCATTAGAGCCATGCGTTCATCGGATGAAAGGAAGTTGAACTCGCTGGCCACTCCTGGGAAGACCAAGGCGCTTGCTCCCGCATCGACGCAAAATTGCGCCACTGATTCCATTGAATCCAGATCAACATTGCCATCAGCCAAGTAAGGCGTCGGCAAAACCGGCAAAATTCCTTCAAGTTTAACAGCCATTCTGCTTAGACTTTCAGCTCAAAGACAGCGGCCGATTTCCGAAGAATGCAGGACGATGAATTGTCTCTAGTTTCCTTTTTCACGGTTGGATTATTAATTGACAATTACCTTTTTGAGTTCCTTTTCGTCAAACTCGATTCCCAAGCCGGGCTTCTCCGGAACAACCGCGTAACCTGGCTTAAATTCGATCGGTTCCTTTAATAGCAGGTTCCCTCGCGAACTACGCACATCAGTAGCTTTGTGGATATTACCCGCTTCCATGATCACAGCGTTCGGTGTAGCCACCGCTAAGTGTATCGATGCCGCCACGTAAGGGGGAAATCCGGAGCTCACGTGCGGCGACCAAAGAATGCCGAAACTGTCGGCCATATCGGCAATGCGCTTGCACTCGGTAATACCGCCAGCCCGACCGACATCGGGATTGATGATATCCAGGCTGCGCTTGACGAATAGATCGCGAAATTGGAATCGGTTAACAAAGCCTTCTCCCGCGCAAACAGCGGTATCCAGCGCTTCTGCGAGAATGGGATAGCTCGCAGTATCTTCCGGCATGAGAGCGTCTTCGAACCAGCCAATATTGCCCAATTCGTCGAGCCTCCGCCCCACCTTGATCGCTTCGTGCAATTTAAAAGCCCCCAGCGAATCGATAAACACTTGGCCGCGCGAGCCTACAACTTCGGATACCTTCTCGATGACCTCAAAACCTTCGTTGCTGGACTTGTTGAAGCCCATTTTTATAGCGGTGAAACCTTCTTGCATGGATTGCTCGGCATCCCCAGGCGTGCCAGCTCCTTGATAGGTTGGAATACTATCCCGGTATTTGCCTCCAAGGAGTTGATACACAGGTTGATTCAAATATTTGCCCAGAATGTCCCATAAGGCGATGTCTATGGCAGCGATCGACTCCATGTAGAAGCCCGTGGCATAGCCTCTAAGTCTCTGGCTAGAGTACATTTTTTCGAATAGCGGACCAATCCGACGGGCGTCTTCCCCAATTATAATCGGAGCCAGTAGGTCCGTGATTACCTTGGCGTGGACAGCCGGAGCCACCGGAGCATGGGCTTCGCCCCAACCAATGATTCCCTCGCTCGTCGTTATCTTAACGAGAACATCAAAACTATGACCCCTGGTACGGGACGGAAAGGAATGATTGAGCCGGTAGCCCAAACCCGTTCGTTCCTTCATGGTCCCGATCGGCGGCATTTCCACGTAATCGCTCAAAGGCCCATCGATGTTCGGGGCACTGACGATTATCGGTTCGACTTTTGTAATCTTCAAGGGAGCGGTTCCTCTCGTTGCTTTTTTGGATGCTTGACCTCCGGCCTTGGATAAGGGGAATACGGAGGCAGCCGCTAGGCAGCCACTCAATTTCAGCCAGCTACGTCTGCTATGCATGGTCTGCTCAAAACTCAAATACCTGCGAGTTATTCATAAATCTGTAGGAGCGCTCCCGCCTCGTTATGGCCGCGATCTAGTGGTTCGCTCCCAGTCCCGCGAGGTAGGACCGCTCCGAAATAAATGACCTTATTTTCGGAGAAGCGAACGGGCTGGTACGGTTTCCCATCACCAGCCCGCTGCTGCAATTAGACAAGCTACTAGGTAGCCGATTCCGAACTAAAAGTTAAACGTACTAGTGAGACGGAAGTTCATTGGATTCATAATCCTGATACGCGAGGGTAAACCATCTCCATCCATTGCAGTTACGATCAAATCATCATTGTCTAGGACATTGCGGACGTTCAACTGTATTCTCCAATCTACCTTGTCATCCAAGATCTTGCGTGAATGACGTATCCAAAGGTCCATGTTTTCCTCACTAGGCCCGAAGAGCGGCTGCGTCACATCTGCTACTGCGATTTCATCGAGACCTACGGGCATACGCGGATCATCCGACAAAATTGCATTCGCAAAACCTACCCCTACGTCATCTTGCCAGCGGTAACCTCCTCCGACAGCCCAACCAGCAAGGATGCTATCCTGACTAAAGTGGTACGCCGTAGCCAAATTGAAACGCCATTCGCGCACCTCGCTCAGCAAAGCACCCTCTCTAAGGGTCTGTTTAAGAAGTCTCGACCATTGGGTCTGCCGAGTCTGCCTATATATTGTCATCGGATTATCACTCTGGAACGTATTCGGACGAGAGAGAAGATCTCCCATTTTCAACCACTGCGGCTCACGAATATCAAAGTACTTTACCCAAGATTTTAGAACATTCGTTTTTATAGCTTTTTGTTGTGCAGCATTGAACATAAACGTCCAATTCTCCGTCGGATTCCAAACTCCCTCTATCTCCATACCCTCGGAGGAAAAGTCAGATACACCGACCATGTTCGGATTTCTTTTGTCGGAAACCGACACTGCAGTTCCCGCACCTGGGCCCGGGTCAACAGGAGTCCAATGGACTTCCCGCATACCAAGGGGTGGTACCGTGTAGACTGTTTCCCAACCAATATTGTTCGGCCACAATCTCGGGTCTTTTGCATCCCATGTGTTGTATACTTCTGGTGGGACGGTAGAATCTCTGGGGAGCTTTTCCTGCAGCGAGCTTCGTACACCATTGTACCAAAGGCGCTCGTAGTTAGGGATACTTCCATTACCCATTGAATTATCCGTCTGAGCTGAAGATACAGTTTCGAACCAATTAAACCGAACATAGAAGTTTTGCTCCGGTAAATCTATGGAGAACCCATACTCTGTTGTTTCTCCAGCTGGGTCCGGATGCATATCATTCAATATCGTTATCCGCCCTGGTGAAGGCACGAAGTTCTCAGAAATACCATAATGAGCACTTATTCCAACTCCAGGTATGCTCCACTCTTCAGGCAAGTGGCCAACGACGCCCCATGTGAAAACATCGCCCGTGATCGAGTTATCTGGAACTGGGCCGAATCCCAAAGTTTCCGGCAAAGCAATGGCTTCAGACGTATACTCAGGACTGTCGTCGCGCCAGTTTTCGGCTTTGTCTTTCCGCCAACCGTATGTTGCTACGATATTGTCGTTGAAAAGGTAGCTCTGGGCCGATATAGCAAAAGATTCAATCTCTTGTCGGTCGATCGAGGCGTTGTTGATAGTGTCAAGAACTAAGGGTGCAGAGACCTGACGGTAAGCACCTTTGTGACCTTCGTATATCGGAGTAGCGGTGCTATCGTAGAAAATCGCCGTATTCTGCTGTATCCTTGGAGTGTTGGCGGTCGTCCGAGTGGCTATCGTTCCGCTGGAGGGTCTTCCATTAATCTTCTGGCCTAGAAACCGAAAGTTGCGCGCTCCACGGTCATAGGATGCTGTAGAGTAACCACGATTTCTATTCGCCTCCAAGATACGCTCTATTTCTCCCCCGGAAACGATTCCGTAGCCATCAGACTGTTCGTGAATTTCGCGCGACTGGTTGGAAAATACACCAGTAAATAAATGGCGCCCCAAGTAACCAAAACTGTCAGTATCCCTAAGGTCTAAATCGTAGTATGCAGTCAATCGCATTGCATCTCGCATCGATTTACTGTTTGCGAAGTTATCCCAACCGTGCCTATACGGGCGTCCTACATTAGGGTTGGGAACCGGCACCGGCGTGCCGTCATCTTCAACTTCAAGAAAGTAATTCATATATTCGCTAGTGGCAACGTTGACAGCGTTGGACGCACGATCCAACCACCCACTTCTGAAATTCTGCTTGTCGAAAGCTAACTCCACACCAGCGTTTTCCGATATTATTTGCTCGATCACCAAGTTTGTTGCGTCAAACGAGTTGTACGAAGTATTTTCGGTACCCGTGACCGTGTTATTTCTAAAATCGAACACCCAGCTATCTTCATCAGACAAAACTGCGTTGCTGACATTCGCTGATGCACTGTCCTCACGGTTTTTCCAGGTATACATCCGTCGTAATTTTCCATCGGGACCAGGTGTCGCAGGGCCAGCGTCGAAACCTACAGTGGCTACAGTTGAATCCGGATTTTCGAATACATATGCTGGGCCACGATTCCCTGGCATGTTACCAAAGCCAGTCCCTGTGGTCGGATCAGAGTTTGTCGGCATTCCAGCTTCTATCCAATCAGGGATATTAGATGTCGGCGTTATGATTGGAGGACGACTCGCATCCCTAGATCCAATTTCCGCATTAACTCGTATAGTCGTTCGATCCGTCGGCTTGTAAAGCAACGCTCCAAATAACCGCTGCTCATCCTCAAAAGATGGCTTCTGCTTATACTTGGTTTGGTTATTAAGTCCAATTATTCTCAGTGACAAAACATCGTCGACCAATACTCGGTTTGCGTCAATTATCTCACGATGGGCACCCCAACTACCGTACCGGAGCTTGATTTCGGTCTCTTCCTCAAAATGAGCTTGCTTGAGGTTGCTATTATACAGACCCGCCGGACTCCCTAAACCAAAGAGAAGTGCATTCGGGCCTTTTGCAATTGCCACTCTATCTGTGTTGTAAGTATCTAGCCCTATATCGCTTAGAAAGAAGTTCCGAGTCCGATCAGGCTCAGCCAATCCGCGAACACGGGTTCTCCCATTTGGATCGCGGCGGTCTCCTCCACCTGCTCCGAAATTACCCTCTGGACCAGATACCTCCGTGTTCGTCGTGTAGAGAAAAAGGTCTTCGACGTTTGCGACACCCTGGTCCTCAAGAAACTCTTCGGTAACCACTTGAACTGCTCCTGCGATGTCCTTTAGAGGAGTTC
The DNA here is from genome assembly GCA_002474325.1 of Opitutales bacterium UBA7389. Lineage (GTDB taxonomy): Bacteria > Verrucomicrobiota > Verrucomicrobiia > Opitutales > Opitutaceae > Pelagisphaera. Next base: position 28,762 of record DKNL01000215.1, on the reverse strand, counting down.
TCAATCTAGTACCGGCCAACGTGTTGAGAGCACGATAGCCCTCATTTTCGTCTGCTGAGATTGAAAACGGTGAAAGCTCGTAAACTTCATCCGAGTCGTCTTGGCCCCAGAGGCCGGAGTTGCCCGTTATGGTAAACGCCAGTAGTCCAATGAAAGGGCTACGAATTCTTCGCACTATGGAATGCTTCTTATTCATTTGTAGGTTGTTAGGGGGTTATTTTTTCAGGTACTTTCAAGCTCCAGAGATAGGAGTTAAGGGTGCTTTATCACGCCTGTTCTAAGGTGCACTTTCAAACAATTTCGTCAAAAAGACGAGAATTTATTAGGTCAATCGTTGACCTAAAGCTGTAGCACAACTGAGCAGTCTTTTTAGGTCCTGTGGATCTTTGATACCTCTTTTTTCGATGCCACTCTCCGTGATTGGCGCCGGCTTCCAGCCCGCATTTCTTCTGTAACCGAACCGACTTCCAAACTCCACCACCCAAAGTCAACCATTGACGTAAAAAGGGCTCGAAAATTTGCCCTATTCGCGAACACTCAGGAGCGTTTCGATTTCACGCAAATCGAGCTCCTTACCGCCCTGGAATTTCCTAGAAACCTGGAGAGAAACGACCAATGACCCTACACAGAAGAGACTTCATTAATCGCATGAGCTTGGCCTCAGCATCCTTACTGGCTTCGCATCCACTGTTTGGCAAAACGGCTATATCCACCGACCGCAAATCCGTTCTCGTAGAAACGGCCCACTTCGGAAACCTAGGGGGCTGGATGCTGGACAACCAGTTCGAGCCTCATCTTGGATTCAGCTACTTGCTGGCACATGGACTCGGCAAGCCGGTCGAGAATGCCTCAAGCAAGATCAAGTTTCCTAAAGCTGGCCGCTATCATACCTGGGCATTGACCAAAGATTGGTGTCCAGGCGATTGGGAATCCCCCGGCAGTTTCCAGATACTTCTTGGAGATCAGACCCTGAGTGAAACTTTCGGAACGAAGCCAAACTGGACCTGGCAATCCGGCGGGACGGTCGAAGTTGGATCCGGCCAGGTAAACACTACCGTATCGCTGAGGGATTTGACTGGATTCGAGGGTCGTTGCTCCGCCATTTATTTCAGTCTCGATTCCAATGATAAGCCGCCCATTGACCGCGACACCTTGCCGCAATGGCGTCGCGATAAAGTGGGCTTGCCTTCGACCGCTGTCGAGCAAGGCCATTACGATCTGATTATAGTAGGAGGCGGCATTTCCGGTTGCGCGGCGGCCACAGCGGCTGATTCGCAAGGGGTGAAAGTAGCCATGATCCACAATCGCCCCGTGCTCGGAGGCAACGCCAGCGGCGAGATCCGTGTCCACACCGAAGGCATCCATGGGCGGGCTAGCAAGATTCTAGATAAAATCGATACGCCTCACTACCCTAACTCGGATCCGTTAGCCTTGGAGGCCGACAAAAAACGGATGAAGAACATGATGGCTCTCAAGAACGTCGACTACTTCTTGAGCCACACCATGAATTCCTTGGAGATGAAGGATGGCCGTATCCACGCAGTGCAAGCGATGGAAACTGCTAACGGGACTTTAAAGCGATTCACTGGTACCCAATTTTTGGATAGCACCGGCGATGGTTGGCTCGGCCACATGTCGGGCTGCGAGTACCGCTACGGTCGCGAGTCCAAGCACGAGTTTGATGAAGAGTGGGAAGAGCATGGCGAACTATGGTCTCCAGAAAAACCCGACAATCGGGTAATGGGATCGAGTGTCATGTGGTACACGCGAGCGACTAACAAGCGGGTCAAATTCCCCGCTGTCCCATGGGCCAAGCCCGTCGCAAAGAATTACGTGGCTACGGAAGGCGAATGGCAGTGGGAATATTCACACAATGACCTTCACCAGGTCTACGATGCGGAGACGATTCGCGACCATATGTTCCGAGCAATCTACGGGTCCTACGACAACGCCATCAAGCGTCGCCAAAACGCCAATCTGGAATTGGACTGGATTTCCTTCCTGGTGGGCAAGCGCGAGTCACGTCGCATCGTAGGTGATCATATCTATTCGGGCGTGGACGCTCGGGACTCCATTGAATTTCCGGATTCAGTAGTCATCGAAAAGCGGAAGATCGACGTTCACTACCAGCAAAAGCTGCTCGGTTATCCGGTCGATTTCAAATCCGAAGCGATTTTCCAGGCCATCAAGAATACGTATTACTATATTCCCTACCGATCTCTGTACGCCAAGGACGTACCTAACCTGCAAATGGCCGGGCGCTGCTTCAGTTGCACCCACATCGGTCTAGGCGGACCGCGGGTCATGAATACCTGCGGACAGATGGGCGTCGCTACTGGCTACGCCGCCGGCCTTTGCAAAAAGTACGGCAAGGATCCGCGGCAAGTCGGGAAAGACCATATCAAAGAGTTGCGCCAGCTTTGCGGCCAGGAGGGGGAACTGCCTCCTTTGATTGACCGAGCAGGCAACGAGATCGCCGAGCCCGTCGAACTATCTTAGCGGAATTCAATACGGTCCATAGCTGCAAGCTAACCCCGGAAATCACGGGCGCACCTTTTCTTTTGACGCCCGTTGTCCCGAGCCCTAGGCGAGTAGCTGCTCATCAACGGCCCGCCATCAATCTCGATGCCAAGAACAATCCTCGGAATATCGGCTTTTTATCACGACAGCGCGGCTACTATCGTTCGCGAGGGGAAGATCGAAGCCGCCGCTCAGGAAGAGCGATTCACCAGGGAAAAGCATGATGAGCGATTCCCCGAACATGCCATTAACTTCTGTCTCAATCATTCGAATACTATCGCCAACGAAGTCGACTACGTCGCATTCTACGAGAAACCCTTCCTGAAGTTCGATCGGTTGATCGAGACTTATTTGAGCTATGCTCCGAAGGGATTTCGTTCTTTTTGCGCCGCCATGCCACAGTGGTTAAGGACCAAGCTCCATCACCCTAGAGCCATTCGCAAAGCTCTCGGCAAGGGCTTCAACAAGCCCATACTTTTTATCGATCACCACATGTCCCACGCGGCTAGCGCATTCTTTCCTAGCCCTTTCGAAAAAGCCGCGATTGTCACCTTGGATGGAGTGGGCGAATGGGACACGACTAGTGTCGCTTTCGGAGATGGCAACCGAATCGAGATGCTTAAGAGCCTTAAATTCCCCCACTCCATCGGATTGCTCTACAGTGCCTTCACTTACTTTCTCGGTTTTCGGGTCAACAGCGGCGAATACAAACTAATGGGCCTCGCCCCCTACGGCCGTCCCAGATACGTTTCTCTGATCGAGGAGAAGCTTATCGACCAAAAACCGGACGGCTCCTTCGCCCTCGATATGCGATACTTCACCTATCCCCATACGCTTGAAATGGTTGGAGACGCTTTTCAAAACCTATTCGGCTTCCCAAGACGGCGTCTTGAAGAAAGGATAACACAGGAGCATATGGATCTGGCGGCTAGCATCCAAGTAGTCGCAGAGAAACTTATCGTCGGTATTTGCCAATACGCCAAAAAACTAACCGGCTCCAATCAGCTTTGCTTAGCGGGCGGCGTCGCTCTGAATTGCGTGGCCAACGGAAAGCTTCTCAGATCAGGATTATTCGACAAGATATGGATTCAGCCAGCCTCAGGCGATGCCGGTGGATCGCTTGGTGCCGCTTTATTCGCCTACTATCAGCTCCTGAATCGAGAAAGAGACATTGCTCCTCTGGATTCGATGGAAGGATCCCTACTCGGTCCGAGCTATTCACCAGATGAGATCGAAGAAGCTCTAAATACGGAAGGGGCTATCTTCGAGCACCATACCAAGGAAAATGAACTCCTCCAAGCGGCAGTCGAGGACATCGCCCAAGGCAAAGCAGTGGGGTGGTTCCAAGACCGCATGGAATTCGGACCGCGAGCGCTCGGGGCACGAAGCATCCTTGGCGACCCTCGATCCGATGATATGCAATCCAGATTGAATCTGAAAATCAAATACAGGGAGTCATTTCGTCCATTCGCCCCTAGTGTTCTTAAAGAAGACGCTCAACGTTACTTCGACCTCAAAGACGATTCGCCCTACATGCTTTTAGTCGCCCCTGTAAACGATTCGATTCGAAGAACGCTCAACCAGAAGGAAAAAGCTGCCATGGAAAGCTCTAACCTCAATGATCGAGTACAAGTGCGCCGCTCAGACCTACCAGCAATCACCCACTTAGACTTTTCCGCCCGAGTCCAAACGGTAGATAAAGTTCGCAACCAAAGATATTATCGCCTGTTGCAATCCTTCAGGGAAGCAACCGGTTGCAGCCTTCTCATAAACACCAGTTTCAATGTTCGAGGTGAGCCCATCGTCAACACTCCTCGCGACGCGCTGCGTTGCTTTTGCGCCACAGAAATGGACACGCTCGTGATCGAAAACTTTATCCTCCGAAAGGAATCTCAGCCGCGCGAGCTCATAGAAAAATACAAACGCCATGCAGAATCCTTCCAGCTTGACTAACGATTGCCCCAAGACCGCTTTAAGAAGCGGCAAGATAGGGCCAAGCCGGGCTGCGACAGTTTCCGTTTATGATCGCTTTTAGAGATATCGATACAAGTCCCGACAAACGAAGTATTCGCAGATTCGCGATAACTCTGCTTATTGGTCTTTCGCTTTCTGGAGTGGCCCTCTCTGAAATAGCCTATTGGGTCCGGGGATCGCTCAGTTGGGTCCCCTTCTACCTCCTTTCCGGCTCGGCATTGCTCGGGCTAATTCTATCTTTCCTTTCCGAAAAAGCGGGAAGGACAATCCACATCGTTTGGCACACCATCAGCGCTGCCATCGAGTGGTGCCTCAGCTTGATCTCCCTGGTTTTGATGTACTACTTGGCCATCTTGCCAGTGGCCTTGGCAATGAGGCTATGCAAGCGTCAATCGCCCTTGACCCCAGTAGATAAAGACCGCCCCAGCTATTGGGTCGACAGCCAAGCAAAACGGGATCTAGCTTCCTATTTTAGGCAGTACTGACAAAAAACTCTCAACCCATATGGCCAAGCAAGATCAAGAGAACCGAAGTATCGACGAGATCGAGAATCAGCGTTCGCGCGGAATTTCGAGGGAGTTCTGGGGCTTCGTTCGTGAAAACAAGAAATACTGGCTCCTTCCACTGGTTTTCACTCTGTTGTTGCTGGGAAGCCTGATCGTATTCGCGGGCAGTTCCGCAGCCCCCTTCATTTACACCCTCTTCTGAGGGGGCGATATCTGGCTATGAAGCACTACGTCAATTTCGCTTTGCTCTTCGCGTTCGGGATCTTGGTCGCTAGCGCTCTGCTCCGTTTCTTCCAACCATTCAGCCTGCTCACGACTCGCGTACACATCATTTTCGGAGCCTTCGTACTCGTGTTGGTCGGAGCCCACCTAGCCTCGCGCTTGAGCTATTTCCCCCGCATGCTGAGAGAGCGGAAAAAGAGAAATCACGTTCTTGGCCAGCGTCTACGGTTATTGCTTTGGCCCGGTCTGAGTTGCGCTTATCTGTTGGTTGCTTGCCTCTTAAGCTGGTGGCCCGTTCCTCAAATTCTATCCGTAGGATACGAGGTCAAGAACCGCTCCATAATTTTCCGTCCGGAAACCAGTAGCGTCGCTCGGCCACTCGATCGATCAACTCAAATTAAGCGGGAAACCCCAGAGGAAGCCTCGATACTGATAGAAATCGATTGGGGCCCAGAATTCGATCCCATCGCCGAGTTCCCCACCCCCTTCTCCCAGACACGCCCGCAAATCGCAGTTTGGGCGGAAACCTCGGTCGGCTCGCTTATAGAAACCTTTTTCGTATCCGAAGAGAGCGCCTTTTCAGAGTCCTTCGAATGGGTGGGAAACGAACGGCGACGGGTAGACATTCTTCCCGTATGGAGACACCAATTTACCTTGGTTTCGGGTGTCGAACCCGACGGAGACATCGATACCTATTCGGGAGCCACTCCGGAGCATAGCTTTACTATCGAAAACTACATCCACGAAGATCCGGACGGCTTTTATCTTTGCGTCGAAGTCAACGCACCCAACGATCCTAACGCTTTCTATCATGCCGACCAACTTGAAACCGCCGAAGGCTATACGCTTGCCGGTATCGGGCAACCGTCCGTCTATTACAGTGCCTATATCGATCCCAGTGAACCGAAACGCTATTACTTGATGGAGTACGCCGGGCACGGCGGAAGCAGTAGCCAGCAAAGCGGCGACCTCTATTACGACTCCAGCAATGTCACCACCGCTCGAAACCTAATCGACAAAGTCCTCATCCGCATCGAAAGGCCGGATTATGAGCGAAGCGAATAAACGCAACGCTAGGCAATTCGTAGGAGCGGGTTTATCCCGCGATGGCCTAATGCCATTCGTATCGCGGGATAAACCTGCTCCTACACCAGAATTAACCAAAGTATCGAAGATCATTATTGCCGCTTGCTGCCTATCATTTGCATTAGCGGTCTGCTCCTGTCGCCAATCACCCACTACCGTTTACTTAAAAGGCGATGCCATGGGCACTTTCTACACAGTCCAGTATTGGTCGAAGAAAGCACATGAGCCCCAAAGGTTGGATACAGCGGTAAAAGAAATACTGAACGAATTCGAAAACCAGCTTTCCAATTGGCGTTCCGATAGTTGGGTAAGTCGATTCAACGCCGCTCCCGCCAACACACCTATACACCTGCCAGAGCACGCTTTTGAAGTCGTCAGTCTATCTTTGCAATTAGCTGAGCGAACGAACGGAGCCTTCGACCCTACTCTATCTCCCCTTATTCAACTCTGGGGATTTGGAACCGAAAGCAAGGAGCGAATCCCGGAAAAAAGCTCGATTCGCGCTGCCTTGCAAAAGGTCGGTTACCATAAGCTGGTTCTCGATAGGGACCAACGCGTCTTGGTCAAAACGGATCCCAATTTGCAGCTCAATTGCTCCGCAGTCGCCAAAGGGTACGCGGTCGACTTGGTCGCCCAGGAATTGAAGGAGCGAAGTATAGCAGGGATGCTCATCAATATCGGTGGCGAAGTCTACGCGGCCGGAACGAAAAGCGATGGTTCCTCATGGACTGTAGGCATCCAAGAGAATCTGCCAAACGGCCAAACCTTGAGATCGAATCGGACTTTTCCCCTTCACGACCAGGCCCTGGCAACCAGTGGCCACTCGCAGCGCGTTTTCTTTAGGAATGGACAACGCTATTCCCATATCCTTGACGCCAAAACGGGTCACCCTGTCGAAGCTCCTGTTGCTAGTGCTTCTGTTGTCGCTCCCAACTGCGCTCTGGCAGATGGGCTTGCCACCATCGCCCTCATCATCGATGGTGATTCGATGAAACAACTCGCTAGCGAATATGACGGTATCGAGTATTTTTATACCCCTTGGAACGCCAGCCGGTCTGACACAGGATCCCATTCAATTTCCTATCGCAACCAACCGACTTCATGAGACGAGCGTGCTTATCTTTCTTTCCTGTACTACTTTCATCACTGCTTAGCAGCTTCGCTGGAAACTGGCCCCAGGCGGGTGGACCAAACGGCAACTTCATTATCTCAAACGCCAAAGCTCCGACTGAGTGGAGCGTTACCCTCGACCAAAACATCGCCTGGAAAAAAACGCTACCAGAACTGGGCCAGAGCTCGGTCACAGTATGGGGTGATCGGGTATACTTCTCCATCAATAAACCTGTCGAGAAGGACACTGTTTTGGCCAAGGATATTGTGGCTTACTGCTGCAGCACGATCGATGGATCCATCATTTGGAAGCGAGAGATTCCGGGCATCTACCCACTGAAAATCGCTAGTAGCTGGGGAGACAGCTCAGGGTTGCCAGCAGTGACCGATGGCAAGCATGTCGCTTTTTTTAACGCATCCGGCGCCATAGAGTGCTTCGACAAAAATGGTAACCGAATCTGGAGGCGGGAAGCCCTTTCATCCTACCGGGGGTCCCCCTTCCTGATAGACAATAAGCTCATCTATATGCAGATGAACTGGCCGCCTGACGAAAAGGGAGGATATCCCCATCCCAAAGTCGAACTCCCTGTTTCTGAATGGACCCAAATGCAATCGGTCGATTTCAAAACGGGCGAACCCATGTGGTCGACAAAATGCGGAGGGAACATCGGAAGTCAGCCTATGCCCTTGACGCTTCCCGATGGGAAAAAGGCGTTTCTCGTAGGCAGAGGTGGCGGGCACGCGCCTCCTGAAAAGCCACTCGGCGTTTCACTTGTCGACGCCACCGATGGTTCTGAGATTTGGAAGCTGCCGATCGATAATTACGAATGTCGGCAAACAAAGCCCATCTATAACGGATACGCTCTTATTATCCACGACGAGGAGCATTGGTGGGTGGATATCGAATCCGGGAAAGTAACCAAAAAGGTGTCGCTCTTAGAAAACGTCACGGTCCGGAAAAAGAAAGGAGATGGCTGGGTTTCCAAATCGACGAGCCTCGAGGCTAATCCAAGATCCGAGAAAACCGACCAGTCCAACTTGCTAGTGGGAGACTACCACTACTTTCGCAGCTACATCTACAACTACCTCGGTCGCGTAAACGTGAATACAGGAATGGTAGAGTATCTCCAACTTCCAATCAGCATGTTGCGACAGCCCGACTACCCAGACGAGTTTATCTGGAATGAAAGCGACTTAAAGACTAAGCCAGAGAAGCTCTTCAACGTTCCCACGGAGATCTCCCACTGGACCTTTAAACCGAATCGCATGGTCAATACGCGCGGACACAAACTCCTGGGAGACATTCGTTCCCGAGGAAACGGCTGGGGGCACTTCGCAGCCCAAATCCCCACCGCGGTCGGCGATTACTTGTACATCCCGATCATGAACGGCATGGTCTATGTAATCGATTGGAATGCGAATTTCCTCGATGAGGAAGCTCTTGTCTCGATCAACGATCTCGGACCTATCGGGGAAGCCTGGACTCGCAGCAATCTAAGCTATTCCAACGGGAAACTCTTCGCCCAAACGATCAGAGAAATCGTCTGTATCCAGAATTAGGAGGCTTTTAAAGGAAGGAAGGATCGGCTCGATCCTTCAAAAACAGTCAAGTCTAAGTATTAGAATAGGCATCTTATAATACCGGGCATAGCCTGTCTTGAAAGGCGACGACTGGCCTGTTTCGACAAAGGCTGAAAGCCTGTGCTACCTCCAGGCTGCAATACTATAATTCAACTACTGGGTTTCGGTCCTACCAGTTCGACGAAATTGCCGTCGGGGTCTCGCACAATCGTTAGGGCCATTTCCGGGTTTAGGTTCGCTGGCAGAGCTTTGGGGCTATTGGCTATAGGCTTCACGCCTGCCTTCTTCAATCGAGCCAGCGCTTCATCCGTGCTCTTTACGAAAATAGTGATGTAGCTGAAGCCGAGCGTCGTAGTGACGTAACTATTCTTGATTTTCCGACTGCGGCCTTCCGCTCCCATTAGCTTCAAACGAGTTGCTTCCTCACCCTCACCTAGCGTCAGCACTTTAATGTCGAGCGTTTGCCCATTAGTTAAACCGACCTCTTTGGCATAGTCGCCATCTACCTGAAAGCCGCCAGCCTCCTGAAAACCGATAGCTTCAATGTAAAATTCCGCCGCCGCATCGAGATCGCTCACAACACAGCCCAAATCGATCGTCGGCTCGGAAAATGGGCTTCCGTGATGGTCCCCATGAGCAACCGCAGCAAGCGTTAGGAGGAGAGAAATAAAAGCGGAGAGGCAGACATCGGTTTTCATAGGACTCGTAACTTACGAAAACCGAATCCAGCCGTAAACGCTATAATTACACTTCGTTTTGTAGCAGGTGATACACAAAGTTGGCTCGGCTGAATATGGATAGTCAGCCCTACCTTTCGAAACCTGCCGTCCCCTTGCCCGACGATCCTGGCCAATTTCTTCTAAATATCATCGCCCTAGCATTATAAATCTTCTAACGTACCTCCTATATCTATTCATACCCCAAGCTACCGATGAGATCGATTCTTCTAGCCCTCGCCATTATTCCTATCCCATCGCTTTTCTCCGAAGAACCATCGTCTACGATTCCCTCATACCAGATTAAAGAAACCATCGTCTCCTACCGGGGAACCGGAACTCAAGACTACTTGGCATTTCCTGCAATCACGCCCTCTGGATATAACGAGATAATGATTTCCCACAAAAGGGGGAAGGCGCATGTGAACGATCTTGGGGCCGTGTTGGAAATCCTTCGATTCGATCTCGAAAGCGGGCGCTCGCTTCAGGAACCTATTCAGCTCGCAATAACAAATGAGGTCATGCAAATGGGCGAATGGGTCCGCTTTCCCGATGAGACGCTTGGCACTTATATCGACGCTCTAACAGTCGACGAGGAAGGGAAACATATTCGAACCGGACTCGTACGCTCCCTAAGTCGAGACAACGGGAAAAGCTTCGGACCCCTCGAGCGAGTAGGAATCATCGATGGCGTAGAATATGGATACCTGTTTGACACCGTCACAGTTGGCCAAAGGCTTTACTCTCTTATCATGACGTTCGAATATCTCGCAGGCGGACGAAGATCGGTCGACGCCCTCTATACCGATGACAATGGGCAAACCTGGCATTTTATCAGAAACCTGAGTCAAGAATTTGGAGACGTTCGCATCAACGAAAGTAGCCTCATTAAATACAAAAACGGCTTTCTCGTAGCGACACGCGGCTACGACAACATGCAGCGGCTACATCAGGTCGACATGGATTTCAATTTGATTAATGAAACCAATATCACGGAACAAACTCCTTCCATCAGCTCTTATATTGGAAGGCCACGGTTATTCAGCCTCCATGGAAAATACTTTCTCATAGGACGAAACTGGAGAGCGCCGGACCGCAGGATCCCCATGGAGCTGGCTCTATTACGCTTAGATCCGGTGCACCTGGAGATTGAAAAGCACTTCGTCCTCGATAATGCAGAGCAAGGCAGAGTTACCGATGGGTACTATCCCTGTCCTATATTGGTAAATACGGGAAGCCGGACACTGCTAAACGTATTCGACTACCGGGCGTTGCTCGGCAATTCTCCCGACATTGTCCGCTTTCAATTTCTAGCCGACGAGTTTCTTGACTGAGCTGAATGGAACTTCTCACATCCAACACACTGCAGGGAACATGGAGCACCATACTGCTACCATTAGATAAATCTGAGAACATCAACTGGGGTGGTATCGAAAGCCAATTGAACGCTTTCGCTGAGGCCAAAGTGAATGGTATCTATTTCAATGGTACAGCTGGAGAGTTTTTCAGCCAAACCGACGAAGAGTTTCTGAGACTAGCGACCACAGTAGCGGATTTCTGCCACAAACGGAACATAGCCTTTCAGATTGGTGCCACCCACCCTCAAGCCACCGATACCTTGAAACGAATTAAGGAGACACATCACTTGTCGCCTGGGGCCTTTCAGGTTATTCTGCCCGAATGGTCTCCACTGAACTGGGAGGAGCTTCGCCGCTTTCTGGAACGGGTCATTGCCGCTGCCCATCCCATTCCAATCGTTATCTACAATCCCCCTTACGCCCAAAAGATTCTCCAGCCTGAAGAATGGAGCGAAATCGCCACCGCATTTCCAGCCTTGATTGGAATAAAAGTCGCTGGAGGAGATGCCACTTGGCATGAAGCGATGCACGAGGCGGCGGAAAAGCTGTCAGTATTCGTGGCGGGAATACGTCTCGCTTCAGGGATCATTAAAGGTTGCGCTAGAGGCAGCTACTCCAATCTCGCCTGCCTATCGCCCAAAGGAGCCGTACAATGGGGCCGGCGCATATTTACGGATCCCGATCTAGCGCTCCAGCAAGAAGATGAGATAACCCGAGTTTTTGAAAGGGCTATTGTGCCCTTTAGAGAAAAGTTCTCGAACAGTGCCTTGGATAAGGCTCTTGCCGCAGCGGGCGGATGGGCCGAACTCTCGCCATCCACGCGATGGCCGCTCGCTAGCATTCCCTCTTCCGATATTCAGAACATCGCAACCCAATTTCGGGAAGGGCTGCCTTTTCTTTTCGAGGAGAACAATTCAGTGGAATGAAAACCACCCAAACTCAATTACGCTGCGACGTATTGGTCGCGGGAGGCGGACCCGCAGGCGTTAGCTGTGCCCTGGCAGCGGCTCGCTGCGGGTCGAAGACGATTTTGTGCCAGGATCGCCCTGTTCTCGGAGGCAATGCTTCCAGTGAAGTTCGCATGCATATCGTGGGCGCCAATGGCATGAGCGAAGGCCTACCTCTCGAGCGCGAAGCCAGGGAAGGCGGCATCGTCGAGGAGATCCGGCTAAATCAGTGCGTCCGCAATCCTCAACGCTCTCCCTCTATGATGGATCTCGAGCTATACGACCTCTGCCGTCAAGAGCCCAATTTGGAACTGATGCTCAACACCACCGTGACGCAATCTAAAGCAAACGGTAGACAAATAGAATCGATTACCGCGAAGCGTCCGAGCACCAACGATCGCTTTGAAATCTCTGCCCAAATATTCGTCGATTGCACCGGAGATGGAACTCTAGGTTACTTAGCCGGAGCCGCTTTTTCCATGGGTCGCGAATCCCAAGCAGAGTACTCCGAATCTCTCGCTCCAATATCCGGCGATAAAAAGACCCTAGGCTCCACACTTCTATTTCAGGCTCGACGGCACCCCGTCCCCATGCCTTTCTCCGCTCCTCCATGGGCTCGCTCGTTCTCTGCTGAATCCTTGAAGTTCCGTCCCTTCGGGCGACCAGGAGGAGATCTAAATCTTGAATACGGCTTTTGGTGGCTAGAATGGGGAGGCGAACTCGATACCATCAAGGACAACGAGATTATCCGAGACGAGCTTTTGGCCGCCTTAATGGGGGTGTGGGATTTCATCAAAAACCATTCCGAAGTGGATGCGGAAAACTGGGCTCTAGAATGGTGCGGCTTCCTCCCGGGGAAACGGGAGAGCCGACGGTTTATTGGGCTTCACATGCTAACGGAGAGCGATCTGATGCAAAACAGGGCCTTCCAAGACGCTATCGCCACCGGAGGCTGGCCCATTGATACCCATCCACCGGGCGGGATCGACGCCGTAGACGAACCGCCCTGCGACCAGCGTCCAGTTCCCCACCTTTACGATATCCCCTTAAGTAGCTGCCTCTCAAAGGACTTCGACAACCTTATGTTCGCGGGTCGAAATATTTCCGCTACCCATATAGCCTTCGCCTCTACCCGTGTCATGGCAACCTGCTCGGCCGTAGGCCAAGGCGTTGGGACAGCAGCAGCCTACACAATTCAAAGGAAAACCGTTCTGCCCGATCTCCCCTCCGACTCGGAAAGCGTTTTCCGCATCCGCCAGCAACTCCTCAGAGACGATGTCATGCTTTTGGGCTGCCAAAACGAGGATCCACGAGATCTTGCCCGAAAAGCGTCCGTCGAGGCCTCTAGTGAACTGCCTAACGGCCCAGCTAATGCTGTCATTGATGGGTGGACACGCGCGCTTCGAAGCCCGGATTCCAATCCCGCTCTAATGCCAATAGGAGCCCCGCTAGATCGCTTTCCAGACGGAACCCACCGCTGGATATCCGATCCAGCTCAGGGATTGCCTGCCTGGATCTCACTTTCCTGGCAAAACCAGGTTGCCATAGGTACTATCGAGCTGACTTTCGATACGGGATTGCATCGACTACTGACCCTGTCCATGGCAGACGGATACACCGAGCGTATGCATTGGGGCGAACCTCAGCCTGAAACGATCCGAGACTACGCTATCGAAGCGAATATAGACGGGTATTGGGAAACCATTCTGGAAGTCAAATCCAACTACCAGAGGCGACGACATCACCGCCTGGTGCAACCTATTGAAACCTCAAGCGTTCGAATCCAAGTTTACAATACAAACGGGATCGACCACGCTCGCTTGCTTGAAATTCGTGCTTACCCGCCCGGTTCGGACGGCCCTTTTCTTGTCTGAACCGCGTTACAATCGCTACCACCCAATACCATAAAAAATGGTAGGACTGCTTTTCCCTAATAGAACGTTCAATAAATACGAGTTCGGGTCGCTGCTTGCGGCAACCCTTCCAAGGAAAACCGATTCCGTCTATTTCATTAGACGCTCTCTTGTACCATATGTTTCGGACCATAGGCCCGGATTTCGTAAAGTCCTTGATCCGACTTCCGCACGCCTGGTCCCAATTTCACTCGAAACGATCGCAGCCTGACGGGGTCGAATGCGTGCCGTCTTATTCGCTGGTAGTTGTCGAAAACATTCGCGAGCTCCTTCTCCGTCCCATCTCCAAGAGTAGCGATTATCCGATAGTCGCGGATCGTTTCCGGCTGAGGCCCGGATATCATTTCGTCCTGCAGCCACACGAGAGATGTCATGGTCAAATCGCGATTCATCCCCGTGTCATGAGTCAACTGTATCTCGCTCACCTCGACTGGGTGTTTCCAGCTTAACTCGATCCATGGATTTCCGTCGCTCGAAGGCACCATCCATCGGTTAGCGAATTCCTCGGGCTTATCGTAAGTCAGTCCGGACAAAACGTTTTTCGGCGACGTTTCAGGCGAAGCGCTCGACGCAGTAACCTCAGCTTTTCTCGCCAAGTCTGCCTTATCCTCATTCCTTTCCCCCATAATCAGGGCCCCATCCCGAAGAAGTTGTTGTTGCAAGGCTACGACCCGTTTTTTGCTGGCCCGCAGTTTCCGAGGGGTAATTCCCACCGCCTGACATTGATGGGCCGCTGTGCCCGCGGCTTGACCCATGACCGCACAAGTCAGCATGACGCGGAGAGAGGTGAACGCCACATGGGTGGCGCTGACATTCCTCCCTGCCATAAGCAAGTTAGATACGTTTTTTGAATACAGGCTACCAAGAGGGATATTGTAAGGCTCGGGATACCTCGTCGGCAAATATGGTTCCCGTTCAGGAGCATCGAAACCCATTGCTGGATGGTCATCCAGCGACCAGCCGCCAAAAGCCACCCCATCCTGGAAATTCTTCCAATTCCCTTCGACATCTTGCTGCGTAAGAATCGCGTCTCCCATTAGGCGACGCGATTCGCGCTTACCAGGAATCATCCCAACCGTTTCTAAAGCCCAGTTAGCGGACTTCGGATACAATCCGCTGTTCTTAATATGATCCCAAACACCGAGAACAATAGCCAGCAATTCGAACCGCAAACGTTCGTTGTCACGAATAGTGTCGTAGACACCTCCCAACTCGATCCACCAATAACCGTAGTGCCAGGTCTCGGTATCGACAGGTCGATGCTTCAAATCGTCGCTTGTCAACCTCCGGGCCCATGAAGGGGGCTCGTAGTACATAGGGCGATCATGTTCTCTGGCCGTAAAAAGGATTGAAGATCCTTGAGTCGTTCCTGGAGGGTCGTAGTCGGCCAATGGTTCTCCAAATTCATCGGAAGATTCCCTTCCTATGCGAAACTCCGCTCCCGCCTCGAAACCAAGGCGACTATCTCCAGTCGCGTCAATATATATCGCGCCGCGAATATGGTACAAGTGCTCGGTCTTGTCGCACCGGGCCCAAATCGATTCGATTCGGTCGCCCACCTTGTCCGCCCGGTAAACCGCCGTGTCCAATAATAACTTGATATTAGGCTCACGGATCACCTTGTCGTAAAGCATCAGATCCCAGATTTCCCAAGAGTATTGCTCGTTCTGATACGCGTTTGCCAAGCAAAGCTCCTCGACAACACCGCCTTCCCGAAAGCCGAAACGGGAACCTCTCGGGTGCATTTTAACCTCGCTACTAGAATTCCCGCCCAACCGGCTTCGGTCTTGAACTAATATCACTCGAGATCCTAAGCGAGCAGCGCTAATCGCCGCACAGATTCCCGCGAGGCCCCCACCCGCTACTAAAAGGTCCGCCTCGAGCTCTACCAAATGCATGTTGGGATCGCTTGCGGCTGCCCCCGGTTTTGTGTAATCCGGAGCTAACTCGTCGATCTTCACCCCTAGCTCTTTGCGAGCAACGAAAGGATCGTCATCATTGGCCAACGACTGGGGTGCCCTGATAAGCAAGCTGTAGCCCGCGAAGGCTGCTGCCCCAGACAAGAATTTTCGACGATCGAATTCGTGGCTACCGCGATCGGGGGCTTTTTCACATTTTCCGTCCATTTGAGAGGATTTTATTCCAAAACCCATCTTCAACGCCCTTGCGAGCCAAATCGAGGCCAGGCAACCAATTTAAGTCAACCGTTGATCAAAACTATTCTTGTCAATTCCAGGTTCTGCTTATTACTTTACCATTCGCTTTCTCAATTCCGGCGGAAGCTCTAATCGAATTTTTTGGAGTAACCCAGATCACGGACTAACCAAATTTGCCAAATTCGCAGTAATGATTTGTAACATGACCCAAAAGCCCAAAGAACTGAATGCTCAATCCGTAGATAGACGCCATTTCTTGCGATCCGCAGCGGCCATGATCGCCCTGCCCGCTTTGGAATCCCTGCCTGTTATCGGAACCGCTGGTGCCGCGAGCGCAGCCCCAAAAGCCAAGAACCTAGTATCCATCGGGGCATATCTGGGATGGCATCAGAATGCCTTCTATCCCAAGGAAGTCGGCCGCGGCTACACATTGCCCAACACACTTTCGCCCCTGGCCGATCACCAAAACGATTTCACAGTATTCTCGGGTCTCGACCACCGGGCTCCCAACGGCCACGGCTCTTGGAGCAATTTCCTATGCGGCAATACGCCAAACGTATACTCGATGGATCAGATCGTCGCCGATCAAATCGGCCAGAGGTCCCGCTTCCCCTCTGTGCAGCTTACCGCTGGAACGGGCGAAGGGAGCAAAGCCATGAGCTTCACCAAACAAGGAATCGGGCTTCCGATGATCCAGCGGCCCAGTGTGTTCTACAAACGGCTATTCATGTCGGAAGCCGACAAAACCCGGATGGAATACATGCTTCGCAGCGGACGAAGCTCGCTCGACCTGGTATTAGACGACGCTCTACGTCTACAAAAATCGGTGATCTCAGCCGATCGCGACAAGCTCGACGAATACTTTGATTCCATGCGCTCGGTCGAAAAGCGGATGGAACGGCAGATTTCTCAAATCAATGATCCGCTGCCAACAACGGATTACAAGCTGCCCGACACGGATCCCATCACGCCGAATCTGCTCATGGAAGCAGAGGCACTGATGTACGACCTCATGGCACTGGCGATCGATACCGATTCCAGCCACGTATTGTCATTCTTCATCGATGGATTGGGTCAGGTATTCTCATTCGATGGCGTTCCCCTCCGTTCTGGCTATCATGGTCTTTCTCACCATGGTAATGACCCCGAAATGATCCGGGACCTGGTTTCCATCGAAACCGCTCACATGCATTGCTTGAACGGTTTCCTTAATCAACTGAAGGAAAAGAAACGTCCCGATGGGACATCACTACTCGATGAAACGATCGTCCTGGTCGGAACCGGAATGGGAGATGCTAGCCGTCACTCCAACGCTGACTTGCCAACACTCGTCGCGGGAGGTGGATTCGATCACGGTAAACACATCGCTATCGATGCCTCCAAGCCAGAGGCTCCGCTGCTCGGCGATCTCTACATCACCTTGATGCAACAGCTCGGTGTTGAGACAAACGAGTTCTCTAATGCCAACCGCAATTTGAACCAACTCTTTAGCTGAGTTATCTAAGGTGGCTGGCACTCAGAGATCGCCCGCGAACAACATGGCAAAATTCGTTTCTGAAACTCGCCGCATGCGTACTACCCTTCTTCTTCCAATCGTCGTGATCGCATCCACGCTTTCACTACAGGCGAATACCGAGATTCCCATTCCCGAGAAGCCGTTGCAGGTACTCGAGGATTACTGCCTCGATTGCCACGACGAATTTGAACAGAAGGGCGACATAAATCTCGAACGCCTGGCCATCAATTGGGCGGATAAAGGCGAGCGACATCTTTGGGAATCCGTGCACCATATGGCTAGCGAAGGAATGATGCCTCCTTCGGATGAACGCCAACCTTCACCCAAGGAGCGCGAGGCGCTACTGGCTTGGCTCGATTCGTCGCTGTTGGAGCACACTCCAATTGGTGGGACCTTGCCTCGCCGCCTGAGCGCCGAGGAATATCAATCTACCATCCGCCATCTTTTTGATTTGCCCGACTACAAGCTGCCACTTGGATTCCCCAAGGATTCAGAGTATCATGGTTTTAATAATGTGGGTAAGGGCTTGGTTCTATCGCCCCCCTTAATGGAGGCTTATACTAATGTGGCCGAGGAAATCGCTAACACCATTTACCCTCCCAAAAGAACAACTCCACCATCCACCACCAGAACAGCCGGTCCCAATGATATGGTTCTCAGCTTTTCCGCCGGTAAGGTGGTGGACGATGCCTTACTCCTCGTTTCACGTGGACATGAAATATTTCGAAGTTGTTCCTGGCCTAGTCGTATGGAGATCATGTCTTCCGGGACTTACCGGATCACAGTCAGCGCAGCCAAGCACAAGCCAACATGGGGAGGCCCGATGAAGTTGGAAATCCGTGCTCGCGAGCTTACGGCTAGCGACCGTTCTCGGGCCGATATCTTTCGCGTGCTCAAGGTCATGGATGTCCCATCAACAGAACCGACAAAGATTACCTTCGAGGCTGACCTCTACGAAGGCCAGACGTTACTCTTCCGCTGGATGAATGGGGACATGGCCCACGACTATTCCAAATTCGCCAAACAAATGCGTGAATGGTTTGAGAGAGATAAGCGCTGGTTGGCAGCCTGGCAGCACACCGTATTCCCGAACGGCGATTTTAGCGAGATTCGCGGCTCGGTTATTCGAGGTCGCAGTGGGTGGGAATACCTTTCCAAAGCACTCGCCGACCCAGGCCTCGACATGAGTCGGGCAACTATGGATGACCCACTCACGGTCAAATTTCTGGAAATGGCCGACTCTAACCAAGGTATGTTTAATTACGCCGACATACTCTGCCATTACTACTTCACCAATGGTCCAGCCATGGAATTTCATGAAGCGACCATCGAAGGACCTCTCAAGCTGGTCGATGGACCCAGGGAAATACTGGCCAAGGAACTGCAGCAGCGATTTACGGGCACCCGTCAGCCCAAACAGTCGGAAATCGCATTCGCCCGGGAAACTCTGGAAACATTCCTGCCCAAAGCATTCAGGCGACCCGTAGACGAGCAAACCATCGACACCTACTTAGGGATCGCCGAGCGGCATTTAGCGACAGGCAATTCCCTAGATACCACCATGCATCTGCTCGTTCGAAATATTCTCATCTCACCACGCTTTATATACAGGCAGACCAGCCCAGGCGAGCTAGACGAATACAACCTAGCCAATCGCCTTTCATACTTCCTTACCCAAGCCCCGCCAGATCAGCAACTACTCGAGTTGGCCCATAGCGGCAAGCTTTCCGACCCTAAAACCTTGCGAGAACAAGCGATCCGTCTAATGCCCCGCAAGCCAACCAGCGCCATGGTACAGAGCTTCACCGGCCAATGGCTTGATACCAATCTTCTTCCGGAGATTATGCCCGATCCGAAATTCAAATTCTCTGAAGCGGAGATCGCCCTCGCTGAGAAAGAAGTGGAACACTTTTTTACCGAGATTCTCACCAAGAACCTCCCCATGACAGATTTCATCGATCCGGATTTCCACTACACGACGCCCCAATTTGCCAGAAATAACTACCAATACAGCTACTTAAGCCAGAAAAATAATTCCGTATCTAATATATTACTACAGTTCAATCTGGAAGACTTCCACCAAGAGATCGAGCCGATTCTGGAAAAAACCTGTTACTCCTGCCACGGACCCGATGAGCAAAAAGGGGATTTTCGAATCGATAAGCTCAATCCAAACTTAGCCGAAGGGGGCGACGATATCTTGTGGCTCGACGTTATGGACATGGTCGCCAATGGCAAAATGCCCCCAGCTCAGGCCAATGTATCCATAACGGAAAAGGAGCGTGGGCTCATCGTCGACTGGATAGCCCCCATCGATTTGTCAAAAGGCAGCGACTACGAACGATCCCGCTCTGACATTCAAAAGCTTCCTCTCGATCGTGGCAGCCGCTTTGGAGGACTGCTTGCCCAATCCGCTATTATGACAGCCACCGCCAATGGAGTGGACACCCAGCCCGTCCTGCGAGGCGTATGGATGTTGGAGAATATTCTCGGCATGCCTCCTCCTGATCCGCCCGAAGACGTGCCCGCTCTAACTCCGGATACGCGCGGGGCGACAACCCCTCGCGATCTGCTATCCAAGCACACCTCGGACAAAGCTTGCTACTCCTGTCACCAGAACATCGACCCAGTCGGTTTCGTATTCGAGAATTTCGATCCTGTGGGTAATTGGCGCGACGAGTGGCCCAAGATCGATACGC
Source organism: Opitutales bacterium UBA7389 (assembly GCA_002474325.1). GTDB lineage: Bacteria > Verrucomicrobiota > Verrucomicrobiia > Opitutales > Opitutaceae > Pelagisphaera. The sequence continues at coordinate 8,458 of DKNL01000215.1, read as the reverse complement.
GTATCGATCCTTCGGGTACACTTCCCGATGGCACGCCAATCAAGGATATTACGGATTTCAAGGCCTGGCTGGTAGACAATATTGATCACTTTTCACAATGCTTGTCAGAGAAACTGATGACCTACGCGACAGGACGGGTGCCAAACTATTCGGAGCGCAAAGAAATCGAGGCCATCGTAGAAGCCAATGATGAACATGGAAATGGGTTCCAGGATCTGTTACTTAGGCTGATTGCCAGCGATACCTTCCGTGCGAAATAGCTCAACAAAAACCTGTGGCTTGAAAGGACCTTATTGAGCAGTCTCCACGACTTCGTTCATCCAGTGCCAGGCTTGGACTCTATAATCGCTCGGCAGCAGAGCCCACATATCCGTGTGGGCCGACTTAGCCAAGGGATGGGGAAACTCGCCAAAAATTTCGTTCGTCTGCACATCAATGAAGATGAAATTCTGCATCGATTTTAACCGCTCGCGGACGAATGCCTCCGTTCCATATTTATCTCCGTTCTGGCAAACTAAGTAGGGTCGGTTAGCGATTCGGTTCAGTCGAGCATTAGCTTTCTTTCGGTATTCGCTGAGTGGTGTTCCCCACTTCGTCTGCTTCCACTCTCTAATGCCATCAAAGTGATCATGGGTGATGAATGCCGTCCACAATTTGGCCACCTCGTCGTCATGAAGCCCCAGATAATTCACTCCGATAGCGCCTCGTGAAAATCCGCATAGGAATACCGCATCGGGATTCGCATTGTACTGCTGGATGATTCGCGGAACATTAACCTTGGCATAATCCAACGTAGCCGTCTCGCTACCCCACCAAGTAACTTGGTTTTCTCTCAAGTTTTCGTGTATGCAGGGCAAAGAAACCCATATGTACTTTCCACCTGACAAACCGTAGCCCAATCCAGCGTCCTTAACTTCTCCCGTGGATCCCGACTTGGGAAAATAGTTTCCTGTGTATTCAAAAATTATGGGCAAGCTCGAACCATCCGCCTCCCAATCACCGGGGAGGTAAACAGTGTGATACACTTCCGTACCCGAATACTCGATGGGTGTAACCTGCACTCGCTTTCCGGCAGCCGCTTCTCCGGGCGATAGATCTGGAATCGATAGTGTCGCCTGGGATACTGCATCGAGACGATGGCGCTTATCCGTAGAGCATGCCCAAAACAGGCAAGACACAAGTGATAGACTCAATTTGGCTTTCAGCATTTGTATTCTCAATTCTATCGCACCCTAGCCAAAATCTATCTCCCGGAAAGCATTATTCCGTTCTTGATCGTTCCGCACTTGTGATGACAACCTCACCGACCCAACACCTCGTATTCTTAGGACTCTGCCGATAAACACCAAGCCACAATGAAATACCTACCTCTTTTTATTCTCTCAATCGTCATCGCGACTAGCCTTCATGCAGGCATCGAATTCGAAATTCCCAACGCCGGAAACAATGACAAGCATTTGCAGGATTTTCACTGGAAGAACAAACTCCCGGCCAACAGGAAGATAGATCCCAAACTTGAGCACCTATCTTTCTTTTCCGAATCTAATCAAGCGGAGGTGGGATTCTACCTGTATACGCCCGATGGATATGACAGTGCAAGTAATCGCCAGAAACGCTACCCGGTAGTCTATCACCTACACGGTGGGCGACCGGGAGCTGAATACAAAGGCGCTTCCCATTTCCCACTACTCTACAAGTCCATCCAAAATGGAGTTCGTCCGCAGAGCTTCGTCGTACTCGTCAACGGAGGTAAAGTCAGCCACTACAATTGGAAGGGATACAATGGTGAGACGGCATTCCTCGAATTGGTCGAGTATATCGACAAGACCTACCGAACTATCGCCAATCGCAAAGCTCGCTTTTTGCAAGGCACATCACAAGGCGGACGAGGAGTAACCCGGTACGTTCTAAAACATTCCCATCTCTTTAGTGCCGCTCTAGCGATGGCCGCAGGATACCAAGGCGAATTTCAAATCAGCCAGAATAATGGCGTCGAAGGCAAATTCATCACCATGGATGATCCTAAGAACAATAGTTGGGATCTCGCTCGGGCCTACGCCGCCAATCCATCCAATGCCAAAATCGAGATCATGCTCGCCGTTGGCGATACAGACGCCAACTACAAGAGCAACCTGCTTTATCACGTATTCCTCAACGATCTCGGAATCGAGAATCAGCTCGTCATCGCACGCGGCGCCGGCCACGGCCTAAAATTCAGCCTGCCTGAAGCCGGACTCCGAATGCTCGCATTCCAGAAAGAAATCCTTCGAGAGCACGGTCTCGACAACTAACCTAGCCTCAGTGATTTTCCGCTCATTAATCTGAAGAAAATTGTGCATTAGAATTGATCACGTTATTAGTTTGACTGCACAAATGGATTTGAAGCACTGATGACGGTTCAGCTTATAAGATTGGAGCAGTGAAAGCATCCTTAGTTTCCCCATGCTTGCTCACGGCGGTTAACAAGTTCGGGATAAGAAGAATCGCGGTCGTCCACTTCTCGCTTTAGCTCTAGAAGTTTGGCCTTGAGTAATTCGCGAACCTTCGCGTATCCCGGATCGTCGTATACATTGTTTTGCTCATATGGATCCTTTTCCATATCGAACAATTCGAGGCAGGCAGGCGTAGATTCGGGTTTGGTCGCACCCCACGATGAAACCTGATGTAGATTCTCCTCATTTATCTCTTCGCCGGGACCGTATGCCCAAATCTCGTCCATGTTTGGATGTAGAGCGAGACCGTAGTAGAAGATCAGTTTGTAGCGTTGGGTACGAATCGCGTAGTGAGCGGGGATGTCGTGGTGAGCCCGATGCATCCAATACCTATAATACGTGGATTGGCGCCAGGACCGAGGCGTTTCGCCTTGGAGAATCTTACGGAAGGACCGTCCTTGCATGGCCTTGGGCTTTTTGACACCAGCAAAGTCAAGTAGAGTGGGAGCGAAATCCACGTTGTTGATGATATCTTTATTGATGCTGTTAGCTTCAATCTCCTCGGGAAAGCGAGCAATGAAGGGCATGCGCATCGATTCCTCGAAAGCCCAACGCTTATCCACATGATCATGCTCGCCAAGCATCATTCCTTGGTCACCTGTATAGATGATCAGAGTATCATCCTCGAGACCATTGTCCCTAAGGTATTCCAGAACGCGTCCTACGTTTTCATCAACGCCAGCGACGCACCGAAGATAGTCCTTCAAGTATCTCTGGTAGGCGGCACGGGTTTGCTGCTTTTTATCCATGCCCGTGATATTAAGGGGTCCGCCTGGCCAGAAGTCGTTTTGCATCCGGGCGACGCGATTACGAATCGGATTGGTAGGCCCGAGCGTGCTCCCGTAGTTGCGTGAACCATCTGAACGGTCGCTCTTATCTTCAAACAGGCTGTGGGGTTCGGGAATTTCCTCGTTGGCATAGAGATGATTGAAGCGAGGAGCGTTTTCCCAAATACCGTGCGGGGCCTTGAAATGGCACATGAGAAAAAACGGCTTTTTCTCGTCGCGCTGTTCGCCGAGCCATTTGAGCGTTTCATTACCGATCACGTCGCTGGAATGGCCTTTGTAAGGTTCACCACCATCATTGTGGTCCTGCCAGGGTTTACCCTTTTCCTTGAGCAATGGGTCGAAGTACAACCCCTGTCCTGGAAGGACTTTATAATAGTCGAACCCGATTGGTTCAGAGTGGAGGTGCCACTTGCCGATAATGGCCGTCTCATAGCCTGCCTTTTGAAGCTCAACTGCCATGTTGGGCTGGTGATCGCGATCCCAGGTGTCCACGAGGGTCATAAGGCCATTTTTATGACTGTATTGTCCAGAAAGAATGGAAGCTCGGCTCGGCGTGCAGATCGAATTGGTGCAGTAAACATTCTTAAAAAGCATGCCTTCGCTGGCCAATCGGTCGATATTCTCGGTAGGGCAGAACTCCTTGAGGTGGCTACCGTAGCTGCCAATCGCTTGCCAGGTATGATCGTCGGCCATAATGAAGAGGATGTTGGGTTTCCTACCCTGAGTCGACAGACTCAATATCAAGGCGAATAGGGAATATAGATAGCTCTTTATGTTCATCTTTGAGTAAGAGGCGAATGGTTCGGATAAAATAATTGAGCACACTAGCTGATTGTGGCTCATGGGGAAGTCTGGAGATTATACGCTAGAATTAAACGAGTCGTTTAACGACCAATCTGCGAACTTTCACCCGGAAAGCACAGGCATCCTGCCCGCACAAGGAGACACGCAGAGAATTCTAAAATAAACCAAATAGGCGGGATGCCTGTGCCACTCTTTCGGAATCAGGCAAACTGCTCCACCCAACGCTTCGTCTCTAGGTTAGCTTTCCGAATCAATTCATTATTGCCCAGATCCGAATCTTTCTGCTCTCCTAGAAATCCGAAAGCTCGCTCAATGGCGTGCTAATGCTCGGATTACCAACCTATCAAAATGATCAACCGTTGACTCCGCTTTTGCTTGAATGGCTAAGGTCCATATCTGATAGTTGCTTGGAGACAGTTACGAGGTGATGAAGAAGGATATTAATTTTAATTTCTCGAAGTCGCTTTCGCGGCGCACATTTCTTAAAGGAGCCGGTGCGGCAATGGCCCTTCCTTGGCTCGAGGCCATGAGCCCAGCCTTCGCCTCTTCGGTTGCCCAGCAACCCCCACGGCGTTTCGTGGCAGTAACCCTCGCTCTCGGGCTGCATGGACCAAATCTCAACCCCAATGAGGCGGGTCGAAACTATACGCCGTCACTATACCTCTCAGAGGTTAAAGATCTTCTCGGAGACATGACAATTGTCACTGGATCTTCTCACCCTGATGTAAGCGGAGGCCACCAAGCCGAAGGCAGTATCCTAACAGCGGCTCCCTATTCGCGAAGCTCCGCTTTCAAGAATTCCATCTCGCTGGACCAGCACTTGGCCAAGCATCAGGGCCATCACACGCGATTTCCTTCCTTAGTCCTCGATGTAAATGGCACGACGAGTTCATCCTACACAGGCTCGGGCAGCATGATACCTGCGGAGATTTCTCCATCGCGGGTTTTCAATCAGTTGTTCATTCCAGATACGCCCAAGGAACAAGCTCAGCACGTGGAGCGACTCAAACAGGGCCGAAGCATCATGGATGTCGTTGCCTCGGACGCCAAACGCATCGAGCACAAGCTGGGCAAGGGCGATCGCGAGAAGATGGATCAATATTTCACTTCGGTTCGCAATTTTGAAAAACGCTTGGGAGCCGCCCAAGATTGGGCAACTCGTCCCAAGCCAAAGGTGAAAGCAGAGCCGCCCGTCGATATCGAGAATAGCGACGCCATCATCGACCGTAAAAAGCTGATGTTGGACGTAATGTTCCTGGCTCTGCAGACCGACTCGACCCGGTTCATCACGCTTCACCTCGTTGGTGAGGGTGGTGCCGTGCCGATTAATGGCGTAGATGAAGGTTATCACACGCTAAGTCACCACGGGCTCGATGATGATAAGCTTCGTCAGCTTACCCTAGTAGAATCAGGACTCGTTCGCCGCTGGGGAGATTTCCTGCGCAACTTAAAGGGAGCAGAAGAGGCCAATGGCACTATGCTCGATACTACTAGCGTGCTCATGACCTCCAATCTTGGCAACGGCAGTTCCCACGATAATCGGAACATGCCAGTCCTTCTTGCCGGCGGTGGATTCAAGCACGGCCAGCACTTGGCTTTCGACACAGAAAACAATTACCCGCTGCCGAATCTCTTCCTAAGCATTCTCCACCGTCATGGCCTCGAAGAGGATCGCTTCGCCACTAGTACCGGTACAATGACTGGTCTGGAAATGGCTTAGCGGGTTTGGATATTGTTGCCCGCTAATCGCACGAATCAACACGAATCATATTTCGCTGATGGCAAATGAATCACCTGTAGACGCGGTCAACGATCGCACCTACAATTTCTCCGTGTGATTTGCGGTTAATTAATTTCATCTAGACTAGAACAGATGCGTCGAAAACTCCCGGTAATTGCACTAGTATCCACACTCTCCTACTATGCCATCGCCGAGACCGCTTACGAACTGCCAAAGTCCATTACCGAGTTCCTGAATCTCAATTGCTACGAGTGCCACAATGATGTAGAAACTAAAGGGGAGCTCGATTTGGAGTCCCTGGCGTTCGATCCAGAGAGTCACGCCAACATGGACCTCTGGGCCTACCTCTATGATCGCGTCCGCGACCATGAGATGCCCCCGCCCGAGGACTCGCTCGTCAAGGCGGATGAGCGGACTGACTTCGTCGAGGAATTTGAAAGCCTTCTTCACGACGTTTCTCGCGAATACATCGCTGCAGAAGGACGTGTTAACTCTCGTCGACTGAATCGTATCGAATACGAAAATACGCTTCACGAATTGCTCGGCGTCAATATTCCTCTTCTCGAGTTGTTGCCCGAAGATCAGGCTACGTTTGGATTTATCAACATAGCCAAAAGCCAGCAACTTTCATATCACGTCTTAAAAAAGTATCTCGAAGTGGTCGACGTCATGCTGGACGAATCTTTTGGTAGGGCCATCTCTCCGCCACCTGTAGCGAGAGAGCCCCTACCAATGGAGATGCAGCCCACCGTGATCGACAATCAATTCGGTACTATATTCCATTGGGAAGGCAAAAAGCTCTATCATACAACGGCAAACAAAACCTACCGGCACACCAACGGCGAATGGATAGATTTGAATTCTCCGCTCGATCTCGAGACAACGAGAGTCCAAAACGCCGAGTTGATGGACCGTCTAACCTATGGGCCGTTCAAGCGAGTTTACGGCCCCAGAGAACTCGGAGCGGGAAAAGAGCGGATACACAACGAACGCCAAGGGATCTATCACGACGGCTACGTTTACAGCTTTCCTACGACTCATGGATTTCATGGCCGCATGGCTGGTACAGAAGTACCCTCTACGGGCTGGTATCGCATCAAAGTGCAAGCGAAAGCCTATAACCCACCCGAAGGACGCAATGTTTGGGGACGCATCTATACTGGCATTCTCCGAGCCAAAGCACCCGCCACTTACTGGGTCGGTAAATTCGAAGCCACTCGGGAACTACAGGAATTCGTGTTCGATGCTTGGATTAGCAAAGACCATATCATAGGCATAGCCCCCATCGACAAAACTATTCCTTGGGTATCGTCCAAGCGCTTTGTCGATCTAGCCATTTTCGAGGATGGAGCTACCGGCATCGCAGTGAAAGGCTTGGAGATCGAGCGAATTCATCCAGGGTTGGAAACATCCGAGCTGCGAGAACAGCTTTTTGCAGAGCTGAAAGTCAGAGCAGGCGAACTCGTTAGTAGCCGTCCCGAGCAAGACTTGCATGACCTGCTTGGCAGATTTGCCGAACGAGCATTCAGGCGCCCCATAACTGACTACGATATCGAGCCCTACTACGATTTCGCCATGGAAGAATTGGATCGAAGCGGGTCCCTGTTGAGGGCAGTAAAGGCAGGTTACCGAGCCATACTCTCTTCCCATCGATTCATCTTTTTCGAAGAGAAAAACGGAAAGCTCGACGACTACAGCCTCGCCTCACGCCTAAGCTATTTCCTCTGGAGCGCTCCGCCAGACCAAATCCTGTACCAGGAAGCGAAATTTAATCGCCTATCCCAACCCAAATACCTGAAAGCCCAAGTCGAACGAATGCTTAACGATCCCAAGGCGGAAGCATTCGTAAAGAACTTCACCGACAGCTGGCTGGAATTGAAGGATATCAACTTCACTTCTCCCGACGCCACATTGTATCCGGAATTTGACAACATTCTACTTCATTCAATGCTGGATGAAACGAGAGCCTTCTTGAAGCACATGGTCGATGAGAATCTGAGCGTAACCAATGTTATCGATTCCGATTTCACGATCGTCAACGAGCGGATCGCCAAACACTACGACTTGGATTTTGGAACCGAAACCGGGATGCGGAAAGTAGCCTTGGACGAGGACGACCACCGAGGCGGCATCCTCACTCACGCCAGCGTGCTCAAAGTTACGGCTAATGGCACTACCACCTCGCCTATCCTTCGTGGCGTCTGGCTGCTAGAGCGTATTTTGGGTGAACATGTCGCGCCTCCGCCTGATCAAGTTCCTGCAGTCGAGCCGGATATCCGAGGGGCTATTTCCATCCGCGACCAGCTTGAGAAGCACCGGAATATCGAATCCTGCATGGCCTGCCATCAGAAGATAGATCCGCCTGGATTCGCTTTAGAGAATTACGACGTGATTGGCGGATGGCGAAAAAACTACCGGGCTGTCAATGATCGCAAAAAATGGGCAGACGGGCCGCACGTGGATGCCAGCTACGATATGCCCGACGGGCGTTCGTTCGAAGACGTTAAGGGATTCAAGAAGCTGGCCCTGGAAAGGCCCGAAAAGATTGCCCGCAACGTGGTCAACCAGGTCATCACTTACGCTACTGGCGCTGAGGTGCAATTCGCTGACAAACGGGAAATCGAAGAGATTAT
>DKNL01000106.1 GCA_002474325.1 Opitutales bacterium UBA7389 | reverse complement strand
AGCTCTTCGTTGTCACGCCTCACGAAAAAGGGGGATATTTCACGTTAAAACAGAGGGAAATTGTCCACTACTGAGGAGGAGACAAGTGCAATTATTTTGTGATTAACAAATGGTGACCAATTCCGAGAACAATTGGAGCCTCATGATGCAAAGCTAGGGGGATGAGAGAGTAGTGTAGGCATCCTGCCTGTTTAAGGAGATTGAGAAGACAGGCTAGAAGCCTATTATACCTTTCGCGGATCCCGCTGCTTTAAAAATCTAGAGCTCTTCTCTTCGTGAGCTGAAAACGGTCGCAGAACTAAGCCCTGCGATTGTCGTGTGCCGGATACTATTCTACATTCGTGTTTGATTGCCCGGTTCGTTCCATATCTCCATAATGATGGCCTCGTTCCCACATTTCGCGTGGCTCTTTTGGCTCTAGAGCCCTCACGGTTCTTAGCATTTCCTCTGTATCCAACTGCTCGTCACCATTGGCAGCCAACCTTGATTATTCGCTCGTTACCCAGATTTTGCAGAACTTGCTCAGCAAAGCGGTTAAGTATAACGATGAAAAGGATCTCTGGGCGCGGATTCGGGCGAGTTGTGATGAAGCTACAATTACGATGGAGATATCCAAATGGGGGCGAGGGAATTCCCAAGGAAGCTCAGGTTGGGATATTCGATCGTTTCGCCTGCGCGGACTGTGTCAGGAACCGGGCGTGGATGGGTTTGGTTTAGGGCTCAATCTATTCAGAGAGTTTTCTCGCACCCAGGGCGGTGAAACTGAGCTTATAGGCTGGGAATCCGGAGAAACTCGCTTTTGGTTAACCTTGCCTAAATCAAACTAGAGCCGAAGAGAAGCATTTCCCGCTTGGAATCGTCCGTGTGCTAATGGATATTCTCACAGTTGCTGAAGTACGCTGATGACGACGAAGAATCGGGTTATATTAACAGGCTTGTGCCTTTTACCCTCTGGGTGGATTTTTTCCAGCTGCGTGACCGAACCGAGCGCTCTGACGGGCGAGAACCGGAGCTATGGCTATACTTGGCAGCAAGAATTGGAGTTGGGACGAAAGAGCGATCGCGAACTGATCCAGGAAATGGGTCTTTATCCGGATGACGACCTTTCGGCCTACGTCACGGGAATCGGAGAACGCGTTTTGGCCCAGAGTGATCTCCGCCGGGCGTCCACACCTGAGATTTATCGAAATCTGCAATTCCAGTTTCGAGTGATGGATAGCTCAGTGGTGAACGCCTTTGCTTCGCCTGGAGGTTATGTGTACGTCACGCGAGGATTGCTAGCCCACTTAAATAATGAGGCTCAGTTGGCATTTGTTCTGGGTCACGAGATTACCCACGTGGCCGCTCGGCATGCGTCCCAGCAGGCGCTCAAACAGCATTGGGGTCAGATTGGACTCGTCACTGGAGCGGTGATCGGAACAGGTATTACGGGTAACGAGAATTTCACCGATCAATTTTTGGGACTCGGTAGTAGTGTGTTTCAGATGCTCACCCTCAAGTATGGTCGAGACGCGGAAAGGGAATCCGACTTCTACGGCGTGGAGTATTCCGCTAAAGCAGGTTATGCGGTTGAAGAATCAGCGGGCTTTTTCGATACGCTAGGGCGGATCTCAAGTAAATCAGGTACTCGACTACCAAGCTGGCAGTCCAGTCATCCAGACCCAGGGGAGCGCGAATTGCGAATTATGGAATTAGCGATGCAAATGCGGGCCCGGTACGGTGACCTGAAGATTAGGGAATCCGATTATTTGAGACGCATCGACGGACTTGTGTTGGGCGAGAATCCGAGGCAAGGCGTGGCTCTTCGCGGCAAGTTTTATCACCCGGACATGAATTTTCAATTCGATGTCCCTCAAGGATGGTTTGTCAAAAACGAGGCCAGTCGAGTGGTGCTGGCGGATGTTCAAGGTCAAGGTATCGTTATCTTTGGTATTGGGCAAGGGAGTACGCCAGAGGAAGCTGCTAGAAGTTTCGTTGATGGTTTCGGCCTGCAACCCGTGCGAGCGGGATCCTTGAAAGTGGGCTCTCAATCAGGATATTCGGTTGAGGGGCAAATAAAGACTTCGAGCGGTACCATGGTGGTCGAAAACGTTTTCTTCGCCTACGATGGGAATATATTTAGTTTTCTGAGCTATACAATGCTGTTGGATAGACATGCCTATCGTCCGGCGTTCGATGGGATCGCTGAAAGCTTCAAGCCGATCCAGGACTCCGCTATCCGAGGCTTGCAGCCGGCTCGCTTGAAAATTCAGGCAGCTGATGGAGAAATGACTTTCCAGAAATACCTAACAGGAGAAGAAGCCCATGGCTTAGACGATAACGACCTGGCGATTATGAACCAGGTCGATCTCCGCCAGCGAATACCGAAAGGGCGACTTTTGAAACTAGTCGCGAAATGACTGGCTAGAGCCTTGGTTTTAGGCTGCTGGCACGACGGTTCAAGTGAGCTATCTCCAAGGCTCGCCGACAGGCGGCGATCGACGTTTGCGTAGAAATTAAAACGAATGCGCTTCTGAACTAAGCGTTCGGGAGCACTTCCCTCATAAAGCGTCTACCTGAAATTTGCGACAGCAAGCACTTACGATTGACACTATGAATAAAGTTTTTGGGGAGGTTTTGTCGGTTCCAGCTCCGATACAGCTAACAAAATCTTAAACCCACTGCGCTATTTTGGACAAGATGGACAACAAATCTTTGCGGTTGTCCAAAAAGAGCGAATTACCGTAATTTTAACTACGTG
>DKNL01000306.1 GCA_002474325.1 Opitutales bacterium UBA7389 | reverse complement strand
TTTGAATAATATTGTGCCTGTATTGAATCGTTTTCTCGCAATACCGCTTGCTCTACTATCCCTGTGCTTTCAGTCATGTGAGACCACCGACATCAGTTATGGTTACGTGGCTGACGCTTTGGATGAAGTTTCGATTATGGAGCTTATCGAGCTATCCGATCAGTCGATCAATAACCGGGAATTCAAATTCTACGAAGGTCTTTTCGCTCCACGGTTCTACATCTTAGACAAATCGGAACCCTACGGCATGAGCCAGAGCAGTCAATTGAGTCGCTCCGAATACATGGATTTGGTTGAGGAGATTCTCCGTTCTGCTCGCGAGATCAATGTGTACACCATGGTGACCGACATCCAAATCGAAGAGCCGGGAATTAGAGCAGTCGTCAAAGTTCAGGAGGATGGGCTGCTAGATTTTCTGGGAGACCGCAGCCGTATTATCGCGATTGGGGAAATCGAAGTCGGGTTCGAGGATGGGTATATTTATTTTCTGAGCTCGACGACTATAGCCAAGAACGAGATCGATGAAGACGAATAGGCGACAATTATTTCTAATGGGTTCCAGGACGCATTCGGTTTGACCCGCGAGGATGTTGTTTGTGGGCGAATTGATTGGACAAGTTTCCGACAAGAAATAGACCGGAGCATAGGGAAGTTGACTCCGGCCAGGGATTGGACGTCGCTTAAAACCTTTTCAAACTCTCCATGAAGAACGCCAAACTCGTTTTACTAGCGCTTATCAGCCTGAGCTTCGTAGCTGGATTGTCAGGAAGGGAAATGCCGAATTTCAACTTGATCGACATGCACGATCGGAACTACGAGCTTTATCGAGCCAAGGGCAAAGTAGTAGTGCTTTTTTTCACGGGAACGGGTTGTCCTATAGCGCGCAAGAGCAGTGGAAAGCTGAAAAAGCTGACGGATCTTTACCAAGCAAAGGGCGTGGATGTGTGGATTGTAAACTCCTACGCGAATGAAGATAAGAGGGATATTATAAAGGAGATGCGTGAACTAGGTTTGCAAAACTCGATCTACCTGCTGGATCGCAAGCAGGCTGTGGCGCTTGCCTACGGAGTTAATCGTACGGCGGAAGTCGTGGCGATCGAGACCAATACGTGGGAGACCATTTATCGTGGCGCTATCGATGATCAGATGAGCGAGGGGGCGGAAAAGCCTAAGGCGAGCAAGCACTATTTGGCGGACGCATTGGATCAATATTTTGCTGGCGGAACGGTCTCGGTTCAGCGCACAAGAGCAACCGGTTGCCGCATTTCTTTCGCTCGCGTATCCGGAAACGCAGAACATCCTGATTACACAACCCAAGTCGCTCCGATACTCCGTGAGAATTGTGTGGATTGCCATCAGTCTGGTGGAATTGGCCCTTGGAGTATGAGCGAGTACCGCCGGGTTTCAAATTATTCCGATATGATCGAGGAAGCGCTCTTGACGCGACGGATGCCTCCCTGGGATCCGCACCCGGATTACGGAGATTTTCATGACGCCCATTCGCTAACTCGTGAGGAAACGCAAACGATTATCCAATGGGTAAAGGCTGGATCACCTCGAGGTGATGGCGAAGATCCTTTAAAGGTGCCCTTACCCATCGCCGGCAAGTGGCGACTTGGGGAGCCAGATGCCGTGCTTAAGTTGCCGTTGGTCCAGAAAATCAAGGCCACAGGCGTTGAACCCTATCGCCATTTGGTCGTGGAAAACCCTTTTGACAAGGATGTTTGGATACGGGCGATGGATGTTAATCCCGGCAACCGCAAAGTTGTCCATCATGTTATTCTTTACGCTAAGTGGCCCGGTGGCCCTCGATTGGACAACAAAGGGGCCTTTTTCGTAGGTTGGGCACCAGGGGCGAGCCCACTGGAATACCCGGATGGAGTGGCTAAGAGACTGCCAGCGAAAGCGAAACTGACCATCGAGATGCATTATACCACCAATGGATCGGAGCAAACGGATGAATCCGAGATCGCCATTTATCTCTCGGACAAGCCAGCTACACGAAGCGCGGAAACCCGGCAGGCGATTAATGCGAACCTAGACATACCTCCCGGGGAAGATGACGCCCAGCATATGGCGACTTATGCCTTCAAGAAGCCGGCCACCATTTACGGTTTGTTTCCGCACATGCACTTCCGGGGAAAATGGATGCGCTACGAGCTCCTGCTGCCCAACGGTAAACGGGAAACGCTTCTGCATGTTCCCCGCTATGATTTTCAATGGCAGTTGAGTTACTACTTAAAGGAGCCTCGAACCGTACCTGCTGGTAGTTGGCTTGTGGTTACGGGGAGTTTCGATAACTCCTACGCCAATCCGAGTAACCCTGACGCGAGCAAGCGCGTGTTTTTCGGCCAGCAATCCTGGGATGAGATGTTTATCGGCTTCTTCGAAGCCGCCGATGAGCCGGAGAGCCCGATTGCGTTGTTAGATAGGTGAAGTTATCGGCAGGAATCAGGTTTTTGGTCGAAGTCTCAGACCGAGTCCTTGATATGCACCCATGAGTGGACGTGTGGGTCGCCGCGAAAGTACCAGATCATGTGGGGACCCTCTATCTGGAATACATCCCAGACGTCGTCGTTTCCGACATCCTCGTTTTTATAGAATGATAAG
>DKNL01000018.1 GCA_002474325.1 Opitutales bacterium UBA7389 | reverse complement strand
TGGGGAGAAATGGGGAATTTTGGGGGATATTGTAGAGAATTAGGATAAATGTCTTCCCATTCCAGAACGATCTACGTAGGCAAACATCTTCGTAATCTAGACGCGAAGAATCGTCTAGCGATTCCTTCGAAGTGGCGTTTTGATGGGGACACGGAAGATGGCTATCTTGGGCTCCCTGATCCAAGTGGCTGCATCTTGGTTTTGCCGCCCCAGCAGATCGCCAAGCTTTACGACAAGATTGAGAACCAGCAATTGAGCGATGAAGACGCTCAAGATCTGCAAGACAAGTTGTTCTCGCAGGCGACTTTTTTCAGCTGCGACAAACAAGGCCGCGTGAATATGCCTGAGGATTTGCTTGAGCATGCGGGCATTGCCAAGGAAGCGATCATCATTGGCCGAATGATCAATTTCCGAATTTGGAGTTCGGAACGCTGGGCGACTATCGATCCAAAATCGAACAATGACGACATTGGGAAACTGATGAAACGAGCGAACCTCTAACCCGTTGATTATTATGACTAAGAAGGAATCCAACCGAATATCATTTTTGACACCCTTGTCCCGATTGGTTGGCGTGCGCTATCGTGAACAAAAGCTAGGCCGTTTGCAGTTATTCGGGATGGGAGGTACTTTCGGGCACGGGATCGTTAGGCATTGCGACAGCTGGAACGTTGGTGAAGATTCCCCCGACCGGCTAACCAGTAGGCAGGAGATTAGGGAAATTGCCGAAAAGCGCCGGGAGGAAGCGGCTCAGCGAATGGCTGTGAGCGACAGGCGATAGGGATGATTGGGCTGGCTGATAGCCTTGTATCACATATTCCGATGGAGGGTCATAAGCCAGTCCTTTCCGAGGAGACCATAGAGCTTCTAGCTCCCCACGATGGAGGCTATTATTTGGATTGCACGTTTGGGGGAGGTGGGCACACCCGCCTCATACTAGATACTGCTGAAACTAGGGTACTGGCTCTAGATCAGGATCCCGATGCCGCCCAAAGGGCTAGAGAGTTCAAGGTGCAGTATGGGGAAAGGTTTCATTTCCAACGCAGAAATTTCGCGGATATCGATCAAATTGAAGAGGGTCCCTTTGATGGGATTCTGTTTGATTTCGGGGTATCCTCGTTCCAGTTGGATCAAGCTGACCGTGGATTTTCCTTTCGTGGAGACGCTCCTTTGGATATGCGAATGAATCCGGAATCTGGTGAGCCATCGGCTGAGGAATGGCTGGCTAAGGCAAGTCGACCTGAACTGATCGAGGCGATCAAGGATTACGGAGAGGAGAAAAATTGGCGTCGCATCGTTGACGCTGTCATCGAAGCTAGAGCTAAAACGCCGCTTCACACAACAAAGGCGTTGTCGGAACTTATCCTATCCTGCATTCCGGCAAAGCAGTGCTACGCTTCGAAAATCCACCCAGCGACGAAAGCCTTCCAGGGCATTCGCATTGCTGTTAACAACGAAATTGAGAATATCGAGAAGGGATTGCCAATCGCGTTCGAGCGACTCAAGCCGAACGGCAGATTGTGCGTGATCAGTTTCCATTCACTGGAAGACCGGATCGCCAAGAATCTGTTTAGGCTGTGGGCGGGAAGACCTGCTCCTGGCGACAATCGACCTCAAGATATGCGTTCGCGACGAGCTAATCTACTAACTCGTCGCCCCACTCAGGCCAGCGATGGGGAAATTGCGGCCAATTCGCGGAGCCGATCGGCGAAGCTCAGAGCGCTAAGTAAAGCGGAATAATGAAAACGTACTAAAAAAGGAGTGGCAGGATAATGAAAAACAACGCTACGCTTGAAGAGGCGCTAAACCGTCAGTTCGTGGCTCTAGCCACTGATCATCCATTGGAAAAAGGGCTCTGTGGCTTTCAGCAATTTGAAGAGTTAGCCTCGGGAGCACCGGGTTTCACGGTAGGCTCATTTGAAGCTTAGTATCCGATATTAAGAGACAGATTTACCATTCCCCTAAGAAGCAGATGAACAACAGAAATATAAAGAGCCGTACAGCCAACCGCATACTGAATCAGATTATCCTATATTCGGTCGCAATGCTGGCTTTGGTTGGCGGTTTAGGTATTATAACGGTTTGGCTCCGGCATCAAACGTCAATAACCGCGAATAATCTGCAATCAATTGAACAGAAAATTGTAGAGGAACGCCGGATACATTCCCAGCTTGAGGTCGAACTGGCAGTTGCCATGTCGACCGATCGATTGTTGGAATTGAATCGAAAGCACAAGTTAGAGCTCCAAGAACCATCTTTTACGCAAATCGTTGATGTCGATGAGAATGTAGAAAAGAGGCTCTACGATAAATCAGCCAATGCACTTTTTACGGCTACGGTGCTATCCGGCAATTGATGAGCCAATGGTGAAGAGCTTTGCCCCCCGAATCAGGTTTTGGACAATCGCCCTAGTCATACTTGTTGGGTATGGGGCGATTGGTTACAGGTTATTCGAGCTCCACGTTATTGAAGCACCAAGACTGATTGAAGAGCTTGAAAGCAACCGCTATCGGCTGATCCCTTTGAACTCCAGAAGGGGCGACATATTCTCTTACGACCTGAATGGGGATCGAGAGCTCTTCGCTACCAGCAAGACCTTGCTGGAAGTTGGCATTGATCCCGTCGCATTGAAGAGAGGGGATTTAGCCAAACTTCCGCAGCTCTCTCGCCTTATGGGGTTGGACCTAGCTAGAGTTGAGGCTGTTTTCGGAACAAGAGATGGAGAGTTTATTGGCGATGAGACCACTAGAAGAGATCGCTGGAGGCTCTTGAGTAGAAGAATTGAAGAAGAGGACTATGATAGAATCCTGGAGCTGGGTATCTCCGGGTTGTATGGAACGCGTAAATACGAAAGAGTCTACCCAAAGAATTCTTTGGCGTCCCACATTATCGGCTTGGTCAGACATGATGGAGAAGCGGTCCTAGGCGTAGAGCGCGAATTCGATTTCTATTTGAGTGGCCAACGGGGATGGAGAGAATCAGAGGTTACTGCCGGTCAGGAGATGGCCCAATTCCGCCGCCGCTACGTACCTCCTCGGGATGGTATGAGCCTGGCTCTCTCGATCGATCCCTACGTGCAGCACCAGATCGAGCTCGAATTGGCGGATATTGCGGAGAAGTTTGATCCAGAAACGGCATGCATTATCGTTACGGAACCTTACAGTGGTTTTATTCTCGGTTTGGCGAATTACCCGACTTTCGATCCGAATCGGTATACCGAATTCGATGAATCGGCTCATAAGAATAGGGCGATGACGGATCCCATAGAGCCGGGATCCACATTCAAGATTGTAGCGGCGAGTGCGGCTCTGGAAGAACGATTAGTTTTGGTAGACACCTATTTTGACTGCTCCATACCCACTTTGCAAATGCCCAGTGGATATGTGGCGAAGTTACCCAAGGATTGGAAGCCTTTTGGAATTTTGACCGTTGAGGATATAGTAGCGAAGTCGTCCAATAGAGGTGCTGCCCAATTGGGGGCGCTCGTAGGTTCGAATGGATTCTACGACTATGTACGGAAGTTCGGCTTCGGGGAAAAAACGGGTTTGGATGTTGGGATCGAGTCACGGGGGATTTTGAATCCAGTTCGCAAATGGGATGGTCTTACTTTGACGCGGATGACCATGGGACACGCTATCTCGGCGACTCCATTGCAAACGCATTACGCGACGGCGGCGATAGCGAATGGAGGGCTACTCATGCGTTCGCAAGTCGTATCCAGGATATTGAACACGGAAAGCAAAGAGGCGGTTAGTTTTGGGCCCATGGTGAGACGACGAGTTGTTTCGAACCAAACCTCGCTAACTATGTCAGAACTCCTTGTGAAAACCGCTTCAGAGGGGGGAACGGCCTTTAAGGCCTCGATACCGGGTTATCAAGTCGCGGGAAAAACGGGAACGGCCCAGAAAATCATTAACGGCCGTTACTCTTCGCAGAGTCACATCGGCTCGTTTTCAGGGTTCTTTCCTGCGAGCGATCCGGAACTCGTGATCACCGTGATCGTCGATGGATCTCATATTGGTATGCCGGTTTCTGGCGGTAGTGCCGCTGTACCAGCTTTCAAAAACGTAGCGGAAAAGTTGATACCGTATTACGCGATTACGCCCGTGGATCAAGGTAGAGCTTATGCTTTGGGAAGCGGCAGCCATTAGCTCGAGAGGCGGAAGCA
>DKNL01000002.1 GCA_002474325.1 Opitutales bacterium UBA7389 | reverse complement strand
AGCGGCGACATCCTAGTCCCGCAATCAGTGGGACGCTGACAATCCCAGCTTCCCACCAGTTTCGCCATTGCCAAACTATACTCTCCGACCAATTGTAACAAGAAGCTGCATATGAACCTCTATCGAATTACGCTCGTTTTCTCTATCTTCGCAATCGCATCTCTTTCCTCGGCCGCCAAACCCAACTTCGTTTTCGTTCTAGCCGACGACCTCAGCTACTTCGATGTAGGCTGCTATGGAGGCCAGGCCCACACCCCGAACATGGATGGCCTCGCTGCGGAAGGCATGCGATTCGACAACTGCTTCCAGGCCGCCCCGACCTGTTCGCCAACCCGTCACAATATCTACACCGGTCAATCGCCCTTCAAGACTGGGGCCTACCCAAACCACACCTTCGCCAATCCTGGGGTCAAGAGCATCATCCACTACCTGAAGCCTTTGGGCTATCGGGTGGCCCTAAGCGGGAAAACGCATATTCGACCGAAGTCCGTCTTCCCTTTTCTATACCTAGGCGAAGGGAAGAACCCCGATTTCAAAGCCGTGGAGAACTTCATGAAAAGTTGTGTCGACTCCGACACGCCCTTCTGCTTGTTTCTCACATCCAACGAACCGCATGCGCCCTGGGACAAAGGCGACGCCAGTCGCTACCCTCCCGATGAGCTCGATCTTCCCTATACGTGGGTGGATACCCCCGAAACCAGAGATGCCTATTCTCGCTATCTGGCGGAAACCACCTACTTCGACCGCCAGGTTGGGCAAGCCTTGTCATTGATAGACAAATACGGTTTAACCAATGACACCGTTTTTATCGCCACCACCGAACAAGGCTCTAGTTTTCCGCACGCCAAGTGGACGCTCTACGATGCCGGTCTCCATACCGGGTTCATCGTTCGCTGGCCACGGGAAGTCGAAGCAGGATCGACTTGCGACGCCCTGATCGAATATTCCGATATCGTTCCTACTTTCGTAGAAATTGCCGGCGGAAAGCCTGATCCGATTCTGGATGGGAAAAGCTTGGTTCCGTTACTCCGAGGAGAAAGCGATTCCCACAAGCAGTACGTCTTTTCGGAAATGACGACCAAAGGAATCATCAATGCTCCGGATCACTATGGAATCCGATCCGCACGGTCGCTACAATTCAAGTACATTTGGAATTTTACACCTGAAGTGAAGTTCGAAAATGTAGTCACCATACCTGAGGGCACGAAATGGGGCGAATCAACCGTATTCAATTCCTGGAAACGCAAGGGTGAGTATGATCCCGATGCCGCCGAAAAAGTTCGTCGATACCACTATCGTGCGGAGGAGGAGCTCTACTTCGTCGAAGAGGACTACCATGAATGGAACAATCTGGCTGATGATCCTGAATACGCTGGCGTAAAACGCCGTCTCCGACGGGAATTACTAGCCTGGATGGAAAAAGTGGGCGACAAAGGCCAGCAATCGGAAATAGAGGCTGACTTGCGACACGGCAGCAAAGCCCCTAATTGAGGGACGGAGTGTTTAACAAGATACGCCCCGATGCAACGGGGCTACAAAATCCTGCAAAACAGGAACATGATAAGTTCTATCAAGTTGCCGACCACGGGAAGCATCCTGCATCTGAAAGCGAATCTACAAGCGATGTTAAACCTATCCCGACGATTCCTTTTGTCCAAATCAGTCGTTCGACCCGACAAGTCTCACACCCGCTTTCCCTTGCCTAGGAACTTGGGTCGCTTGTACTTCTTCAATCTACAACCTTAATTACTCACAAAAAATCGCTCATGCGCACCCTGTACTTCGCCCTGCTGCTGTCCGCGTCATCGCTTCTCGCGGACGACTACGACCTGAAGCTCCCATCCAACGTCACACGACCTTGGGTGGCTCCCGAAATTTGGACGACACCCATGATGGATTGGCAGCTCAACGATGGTCGCATCGAAGTGGTCCAAGGAGGGCGGGGACACGATTTGCAACTGCTCACTCACCAAATGCGATCGGGCAATGGCCACTTTCGCATGAGCGTTAGGACAGGGGCCCTTCGCGATCCCTCCCAGGTAAATACCTTGGGGGCCACAGGTTTTAGGTTCGCCGTCACGGGAGCGATGCCAGAGGAGTACCGTTCGAATCTTTTCGGAAGCAGCGGAGTGAATGCCGGAATCACCACTGATGGAAGGCTCTTTGTTGGAAACCAATTCTCAAGCGACTCGATCAGTGCCTCGTATCTCGAAGACATTCTTCTGGAAATCGAGATTAGCTGCCGGGGTGCCAATGCCGAGGCCAATATCCGAGCATTGCCGGGTTCCGGATCAGGCTCTCCGCTCGGAGCGTTTTCCGCCACGGTAAGGAGCGATCCGCTCATCGGGAATATCGGCCTCTTCTGCGGTCCCATCGACAATTCCGGCCAATCGAATGCTTCTCGCCGGGCTGGAAGTAGTGGGGATTTCCGATTCTGGTTTAGCGACTGGTCCGTATCAGGCAACAAGATCAACGAAAAGAAAGATCAGACTTTCGGACCGCTTCTCTGGTCGCAATATACCACAGCAGACAACATCCTAAAGATGACCGCCCACGTGGCTCCCATCGGACGTGGTGAAAATAAGACAGTCTCATTGTCATTGAAATATGGTGACAAATGGAAAACCGTTCAAAGCGGATCCATCGATCCGCTCTCTCGCACGGCCCATTTTCGAATCGAGGATTGGGATAGCTCGAAAGACGTCGAGTATCGGTTGAGCTTCGATTGGATATCCTCGATTGGACCCAAAACGGATCGCTGGCATGGTCGTATCCGCAAAGATCCGACCGACAAAGCGGAAATCAAACTGGCTGCATTGTCATGTATGGTCGACTACGCATTCCCCAATCAATACATTTCCGACAGCCTCAAAGCCCAGGATCCCGATTTAGTCTTCTTTGCGGGCGACCAGATTTACGAAAGCGTCGCAGGATATGGCGTAGTAAGAACGCCTACAGCGGCGGAAGTGCCTCGGGCCTCGCTTAATTACCTGCAAAAATACTGGCTATTTGGCTGGAGCTTTCGGGACGTACTCAAAGACCGCCCATCCGTTATCATTCCCGACGACCACGACGTGTACCATGGGAACATCTGGGGTCAAGGAGGCGCGGCTATGCCCAAACAAGCGACCTCGACCAGCAGCTACGGCGGATACAACATGCACCCCAAGTTCGTAAACATGGTACATCGCACCCAGGTATCCCACCTGCCAGATCCATACGACCCGACACCGATCAAACAAGGGATCACCGTTTACTATACCGAGCTGAATGTCGGGGGCATTAGTTTCGCTATTCTCGCAGACCGGACGTTCAAGTCCGCACCGGGGGATGTTCTTGACGAGCCCGTTGCCGGTAGCCGAAGGCTGGACCACGTTACAGACCCAAACTTCGACACACGCCTGTTAGACAAACCCGGCCTGAAACTTCTCGGGGACCGGCAGATGAATTTCCTCAATCATTGGGCCTCGGATTGGAGAGGCGACAAATTGAAAGCTGTCTTGTCGGCCACACCACTCGGGGCGGTGGCGACAACGCATGGAGGACCGGATGGCCGGTTGTTTGCAGATCTGGATTCGAACGGCTGGCCCCAAAGCGGACGGAATCGAGCCCTGAAAGCGATACGCAAGGCCCATGCTATCATGATACATGGCGACCAACATTTGGGTACGCTAACCCATCAAGGCGTCGATGATTGGAACGATTCCGGATTCTCTTTCGCTCCCCCGGGCATCGCCAATGGCTACAAGCGCCTTTGGGATCCCCTAGAGCCAGGCAAGAATCGTCGCCCAGGAGCTCCCAGTTACACCGGCGAATTCCTTGATGGCTTTAAGAACAAGGTGAATGTTTGGGCCGCCAGCAATCGACCCGATACCATGAACCCTGATTTTGAGCTCTCGGAAAATTCCATGCTTGTACGCCTCCAGGGAACAGGCAGCGGGTACGGTATTATCCGTTTCAACACAAAAGAACTCGAAACGACCGTAGAAAATTGGGGGCCCGATGACAATTGGAAGCCAGACAGGAATCGTGGCCAATACCTTGGCTGGCCCGTCACTATTTCAATCGAAAAGCAATACGGTCGCCAGGCATCAGGACACCTTCCGAAAATCTCTATTCCCGGAAGTTCCAGTGAAATCATCGCCGCTCAGGTACTCAACCAATCGACAGGGGAAATTGAATACACTCTCCCCATCATAGGCGGCGACAAGGCCAAACTCAAGGTATTCGACAAAGCCGCCAAATACACGATCACCCTCTTGGATTCAAAAGGCGAGGAGCTCGAAAAACTAGAAGGGCAGCAAGCCCGATAAACAAAAAGTAGTCGCGGTCTTTCGGGCCTCGATTGGATCAACCAGGAATCGAACAAGCGCTTTCAAAAGCCATTCTACGTCCTCACTGAATCGCAGAAAACGGCTATTTGCGACGACATCGCCTACTTGCCAGAAGCGGAATCTCAATTCAAGGATCGAGCCCGCTTCTTCGCCAAGCACCGCAACCTCACCATGGGTGGTTACTACACCAGCGATTACGGGACCAAGGAAGTTGGCTATGTCGGTAATGTCGCCCTAGCCAAATTCGACGGTCCGCCACCCGAAGTCCTCAAATTCCTCGGCGTCGATAAAGCGCCTTGGTAAAGGCTATTTAACAATACAAGCGGGGAATACACTAATCTTGTAGTTAGTGGGAGCGTCCCAAACTCTGCGGGACCGCGATTTTGTTGTTGAGCACATTGAATCATCGCGGGATAAACCCGCTCCTGCACTCCGCGATGAATGGAGGATGTTTCATTTGTAAACTTCCTCCTATATATGTCGATAGGTTTATTGATCCAACCAACCTTTGAACGATAGCGCGGCGCTTGAGCTTTCGATCCTATTTCG
>DKNL01000142.1 GCA_002474325.1 Opitutales bacterium UBA7389 | reverse complement strand
CGCTTAAAATTTGAGTTTAGTTTCTAACCAGAATGGATCAACTAGCCTCCGAAAAAATTGTCGTGCTATGGGCCAGCACCTAAGCCTAAGCCAATAAACAGAACGACGTGCAGACCTAGAAAAGGCTAAAAAGTGCAGGTCAGCGGGCGGTTATGAAAGAACCTCCGCTAACTCTTCTATTCACTAATAAGCTTGGGGTTGGCCTCAACCATCTCGCGTGCCATTTTCTGTGCTTCGGCGATTTGATCAGAAGTCATTTCTTTGGTGAGGGCATCTCTGTTTTTCCAACACCTATGCTCCCATTCTTGTTCGGTGAGACATTCTCCGTTTATATTTTCCGACCGATCCTCTTCCGTAAATGTCTTTTCCTTTCGCCGTTGGCTCGGACCCACTTGCTGGGTTTTCATCAATTGCATCGGGCACCCGTGTACGTGGTTCGTGCATGACAAAGATTCTGTTGTTTACGTAAATTGGCGTTTTTGAGTTACGATGCCATGTAATTTCAGCCTCGATTACGTCTGCCCATGTTTCCAAATATGTAACTACGTCCTCTCTTAATCTGTAATCTAGCGAGCAGCGTCCTTCTGGCAGATGTCTGAGCACGAGATCTAAGTTTAAACGCTCGAGAGCATACAACTCTTCAATCTCTAGACCATGAGAAAGCATTTCCCGTATCAACTCATTGACTGGCTTGTTACTGATTTCACAAAATTCTTCGACGTGGTCGACCCACTCACCCTCAGAATGCAAAGCAATACTGTGTATTTCCCCTCCGCTTAAACCGGTCAACGTTTGTGCAAGGTGGCCGCAATTACAACGACCTTGGTGAGTCCAACGGTAATCGGCACCCTCATCGATTCTTTTCGCCGTAACGCGTATGAGTCCAGCGAGACTTTTTCTCTTATCCTCTAATAACGTAGACATCCCAAAATTCCCCCAACGAGAAAGAACGAATCGGTCCATGACCGATCAGGCGAAATCATTAAAATTTTGATGATGTTTAATTAAATGCACTTCCTATTAGACACTTATTATCTAAAAAAGTTTCGTGATGAGGTCTATGAAGGCTTGGCTCCGCGGCGAAGCTTTTTATCTTGTGCTTATGTTGTATAGCCTAGTCCCCGTCCGAATAATAATGGATCGCTTTCCAACTATTGAGCTATAGACTATTGGATCGTCGAATATGTTTGATGCACTATTTGCACGAATGCGGTCCTCCACTTTCGCTATTTCATTTTTGTCAATGACCCCGTCCTCATTTTCATCGAGGCGACTAAATGATCTTTTCAAGGACGAATGTAATTCCGCTGGAACTACAAGCCCATCACCGTCTTGATCAGAATTATTTAGCCTATCTATGAAGCTTGGAGACGAAAATGAGCTTTCTGGAGGATTTTGAACATAAGATTCGGGAGAGGGAGGCTTCTCCAAGTCCCATAGATGATTCGTTGCAACTTCATCGTAATGAGTCGTTCCTTTGATAATCGTTCCAACTCCATTTTTGGAAAAAAATAAAATTTTACCTTCGGCGAGGACTGGAGTTGCCCAGCAAACATCTGGCAGTTTCTCCTCAAACCGATGTTTTCCATCATACCTGTTCAAACAATGAACAAACCCTCTGCTGTCGACGATGTATACGTTCTCGTCCCAAACTAATGGGCTGGCATAATTACAAACCGCCTCAGCGTTTTCCCAAATTTTTCGATACGTCCCAAGTTTCGAGTCTGCAATAAATTCAAGGCAGAAGGTCCCGCTATCCCCCTTTGCTCCAACAAATACTTGGTTCTCAACTACAGTAACAGAAGCCATCGTATTTCCAACAACATCATTATGGCTCCATATAATTGATCCGTCAAAAGCGTCGTATCCGCTAACATTACCATTTGAACTAACGATTATTTGTCTTCGCCCCTGAAGTTCAGCTACGATCGGGCTAGCCCAAGAGATCCCCGGGGATCGCTCAGTTTTCCAAAGATTTCTACCAGATTCTTTATCGATCGATACAAGATAGCTAGGCCCTTGATGTTCCACCAAAACGAAAACTGCTTCATCGGACTGAGCTAATGAAGCTCCCAAACCATGGCCACTGTCAATTTCCCCATAATCTTTAGTTAGCGATCGGTGCCATTTAAGGGTTCCTCTATGATCGATGGCCAATAAATCGCCCCCCTCAAAAAAGGAATAAATTCCATCTTTATCGACTACAGGAGTCGGAGCCGCCCTACTTTCAGCGTACCAAGACGAATCTGTTTGGCTCGTTGGAAATTCGTACTCCCATCTTACTACGCCTGTCATAAGGTCTATTGCCGCCACCACAGATAGATCCTTATACGGTCCATCTACATATGTAATGTAAATGAAATCGTTCCACAGCAGAGGTGAAGACTGACCATAACCGCGCGTTTCTCTTTGCCACAAAATTCCTTTCTCAGGCGACCACTCCATCGGAAGTACAGATTCTATCGAAGAACCAATTCCGCCGTTTCTAAAGCTCGTCCATGCATGGGCTTCGGACGCCTCTACCAACGTTGAAAGTACTCCGTGCACAATTGTAATCCCTAATATCACTTTTTCCATATTTTTCGTGGCCGAAGATTCACGCCAAAACCCTAACCATGCAGAGTGTATGTTAATAACCTTGTCTAAATCTACCCTTAGCCGGACAAATCCAACTCCAATAAGGCTTAGTTTGAGGCAATAACTATCGACATAATTAACTATTTTGGCCGTGGCTCTTTACTCTACGATCGCAACTGGAGAATACTCAGTGAATCCATTTGGTAGCGGCAAGAAGACGGACATCAAAGCCGAAAAGTACATCCGTTCTTGGCGACGTTGATTTCGAGCTGGAGCTGATACACCGAGATGTGATCAATGTTCAGTACATACTGGCATTGCTTGCCCAGCTATACGATTCGGAGAAGCCTAAACAGGAAAATCTTCGCTCTTTGATTCTCGATTCCGTTGCCGGCGAAATTGAGCTCCGCAGCAAGCGGGAGCTAATAGAGGAATTCATCGACAGCAACTTGCCAAAGCTCTCTCATCCGTTCTCTGGCTTTGGCTAGAACGTCTTCATAGTCTTCTTGGCTGACGACATTCCTAGTGTAGCCAGCTTCCTTCTTCCTCTCCTCAATGCGGTGAGCTTGTTGCCAAGATTTCTCTTTAGCCGTAGAGACGTAATAAATGTCGCGGAATGTGGCCTTCAGCTTCCCACTTTCCATCCGCTCTCGGAGCTTTTCTATAATGTCCTCTTCCAGAGAGTGCAGGTTCAAGAATAGCTGTTTGGAAAGCCTCGCCCCCACCTCTGTCCATTTGCCAAGATGATCTGTGTATTCCTGAAGCGTATGTTTGATCGTCTTGTGGCATATGCCATGCTTCTTTACCATTTGTGATTGGCTAACACCGAGGCAAAATAAATACAGGATCAGCCCCACTTTTTCGGGATTCATTCGGCTTAAACTTTTTACGCCTTCATCTCGCTTCTTGCTTGCGTACTCCTGAACCGCCTCAGCGATATTCTCCTTTAGTTCCGTGGCTTCCATCATGCTACCATTATATCACATGAATGCCGTGATTGCCCTTGGAAACCTTTTACCATTAGGAGAAATATTTATCTTCTGATGGGGGCTGATCGGATGCCTAACATTCATGAGGCGGACGCGACTCTCTCCGATCTAATCGCTAGAAGCTTACCATCAATTGAGCTGTAAAAATGCCTGCATTATAGACCGGCGGGACATAAAGAATCCTTACATTGACCGGATGGTCAAAATTCGTCTGCAAATATGGGCAAAGGTAGGGATGCATATAAAGATCTGACTTCTCCCGCAACTTTTTTTCATGGACCAACCCGATGTTAACTCCCCAATCCAGTTTCTCAAAAAGTCGTCGTTGAAAAGAGGCACCAAATGCGTACCCCAGGTCCGAAAACGAGTCTGAATAGATATCGGCTTCAATGGAAACGACCACTTTGTCCAGGATTCGTGTATCCGACATTAACTCACCGATATTATAGGTAAAGCCTAGCCCGTAGTTAAATTCGTTCAATTCCGCATTGTTTGCGTTCAAGTGGTTTGATTGTCCATTAATATGCAGTTGTAAATATTCGCTTTTTAGAGCACTGTATTTCACTAAGTCCGTTCCGATAAGTTGGTGTGTGCCCAAAGCCATCAGACCGAGGATGGTGAACGGGATTTTACAAAGTAGACTCATTGAGAATGGCATTATGTTTCAGCTATCGGTAGTATTCGCATGCCAACTTTTGCAGACCAGCGATTGCAGGTTTCAGTCGGTAGAAATAAAAAAGGGACAACCCTCCCAAGCTGCCCCTTTTGATCGCCCCCGCGACATCGCTATACAGGTTAACGCCGAGTGAACTTACTCAAGTATGCTGAAACGTTTCCATCTCGTTTCCCAAAGATCAAGCCCTACCATTAATTGAACACCTTTTGGGGAGCATTAGGAGAAGATCTGCTTATCTTGGCCTTGGAGCCAAATGATAAAAGAGAAAGAGCGACCCTCCCACAGGCCGCTCTCATATGTTCTCCTGTATGTTGGCTAAGGACCGCTCTGTGAGCGTATCCAAAGACTATACCCCTAACACGTATTCTTAGTCATCTAGACTATGCATTTGTTCCAGAAATCTCGTTAGATTAACTAGCCTCCTTTCTCTTCGGAAGTGGGCTAATAAGCTTAGCTCCGTCGGGCATGTATACTCTGTCTCCAATACTAACCAACTTACCTTCTTTCCACATAGCATAGCCGTTCAGATGTCCTCCATCTAGAAGCTCTACCACGTCTTCTCTACGGATGTGCAAGCTCCGATAGAGATCCCTTGAAGCTGCCACCCCATCATTGTCGGCGATGAACTCTTTAACACGTTCAGCAACCGCATCCACTGGACTGTCCACAGAGTCGTCATAGCAATCTTTCACTTCCGACCAGTGCCAAAGAACTAATTCTGCTGCATGCTTGGCCACAGACTCAGTGATGGTTTGTTCTTTTCTGATGGAAGCAAGAAAGCCAGCAAGGCGGATTGCATGTTCCCTGCCGCGTCTCGCAAACTGCTTGATGTCGTCTAGGTAGAGGGTCGTGACATCAAGGTAGTTCTGAAACTTTCGGAATACCTCCTTGGCTTCGGGGCTACACGTGATGACTGTCTCGTTTTCCTCAGGAGAGTTCCCATTGAACCTTTTCTCCAGCACCTTGTACACGTAAGCTTCAAGGCGATGAATTAGCTCAAATGGAGTTTCAACTTCCCTGCCGTCGTCACGCTGCTCTTTAGACAAAAGACCATCAAAAATCTCTTTCCTCTGTCATTTGTGCCGTCATCTTCCTATCGGCGGCAGTTGGGCTAGAATACTTCAGAAATCTGAAGTACCAGGCTCATATCGGGCAAAAAGCCATCGATTAAACAAGACTGAATGTTCTCGCCCTCGACGAAGCTATCGCTCTCTCAAAAAAATCAGGAAAACCAGTCCTGGCCAATCTATCTGCGATTTGGTGCCACTCATGCCGACGTCTAGACACAGACGTCCTCTCGAACGAGGCAGTGGTTCAGAAGATCGAGAGCGACCATCATTGCGCTCGTGTGGAGTACGACTCCAACGAGAGAAAGGGTTTCATGGAACGGTATCAATTGAGCGGCTTTTCCAATCTGATTGTTCGCGATGGACAAAGAACGGAAATGCATCGCATTAAACTTTCTTTCTCCCCTTCATCCTTCCTGAGTTCGTTTTAGAGCTGCAGGAACTTCATGACGTTTATCTAGTTGAGGACATTAGGGCCGAGAATATGAATATTCAAACTTGAATAAATCTATTTATTGTATTCATTTATAAACTACTTAATATAGGTTTTACCGGTTAGGCATTTGCCTTTTGCGAGCTCTTTTCTTAATTACGTAGACTCAATGAGGGTTGTCGATTTCTAATCGACATCAATTATTTGCTTCGAGGTAAAGAAAGTTCGAATCTCGGCTTAGGCAAAGCGTACTAGAGCGGTCCTTCTGTTTGGATTTCATGATTGCCAATTCATCCAACTCCCAGCATTCTCCATTTGCATGAAGCAGATTTGTTATATTAACCAACATTCATTGCTTCGCATTATAAGTCACCATCTGGGATAGCTTTTTCAAACAGTCATGCGTTTACGGAACATTTGCACCATTGTCCTTATCGCAGCTTTTATTTTCTCTGCGCGATCGGACTTTGAACCTTTTCCGCCGACTCCGGAAGGGCAAAAATACTCCAATGAGGTGGCGTTTCAGGCTCTCTCGAACTACACCGATATAGCTTGGGCGATGTATGCGGACGCCGTTCGCGATGTCGTCCGATTCAATATGGCAGTGTACCATTTCCGCAAAGATCCCGGACCTGAGACTTTGCAAAACGCCAAGGACCTGTGGATCGATGCCCGTAAGACCTATGGGAAGACGGAGTGTTTCCGATTTTCGGAAACACCAATTGACGAGCTTGGGCTAGAAATACTGATAAATGCCTGGCCGGTTGACGAAAGCTACATCGACTACACTCGCGATGATCGTGATTCTGGAATAATCAATCAGCCTGATCGCTATCCAAAAATAAATAGCGTCTACCTTCCAAAGCTGAATGAACAAGGAGGCGAAGCGAATGTCTCGACTGGCTGGCACACTATAGAATTCCTTCTATGGGGGCAGGATTTCGATACAGATGGACCCGGTAACCGTCCATGGACTGATTTTACGACAGCGAAAAATGCCGACCGGCGAATGACCTATCTGGTTACCGCTACAGAAGTGCTACGGAGTCACCTCGTGACCGTTTCGGAGGAGTGGAATCCAGCGAACTATGATGGAGAAAGTGGGGAATTCTTCATCCGGCATCCTTCTCGAATCATTCGTTCGATCATGACCGGAATCGGCTCAATGGCTGGAAGGGAAATCGCGGACGAACGACTAGCGGCAGCGATTCGAAGCGGATCCCAAGAAAATGAATACTCCTGTTTTAGCGATACAACTCACAATGATCTGGTCGCCAATATGGAGGGGCTAGAATCAATCTTGTTCGGGAAATTTATTAACAAGTCAGGCAAGGTCGTTATCGATGGGAAAGGGATTATCGATATCATCTCCTCTGCCGACAAGGAACTCGCTGGTCGCATGGAAACGCAGTTTCGATCAGCGATGATGCATATCGAAGCGATTCCCAGACCATTCGATCAGATTATCGTGGCCCCCGCCGATTCCGAGGGTCGAAAGACCATCGACAAGGCAATTAGCTCGTTATGGGAATTCGTCTATTCCATGTCCGTTGCCGAGAAGTTCATGGAATTGAATACTCGACCTCGATGATTGGCTCCAGTGTGCCCAGAAAATATCAGCCATCGGGACGGTACCTCTTTTCGAGCATTTGCTTCAATTCCGCGATATCGTTCTTCGACAGGTCCCCGTTTTCGATAAAATGCAGCATTAGTGGAGCCACCTCTCCTCTAAATACCTTTTTCAGAAACTGGCTCCCCTCCATTCCTCGACACTGCTTTTCGCTGATGAGAGAACGGTATACATTCGGCCTCCCAACTCTTTCAGCCCGAATCACTCCCTTTGTCTCCAATCGGTTCATGAAGGTGTTTACCGTCTTTTGCTTCCATTGGTCATGTGGCAAGTGCTTCAATACCTCAACCGCAGTCAGGGGCTCGTGGTCCCAAACAGCCTTCATAACTTCCCATTCGGAGTCTGATATTCTAGGGGTATTCATCACAGGAGAGATGGCAACCACCATTGACTACGATTGTAATCGAATGTCAAGAACCCCCCAGGATTCCAATTAATTGAGTCTTCAAATAGGGCCTGGAAGTCCCCATTATTCCGAAATAAAAGGCCACGAAATCATTAACCCTTAAGCTCGTTAACCATAGCCGAAATAGTGGCTTTAGCGTCACCGTAGATCATTCGGGAGTTATTCATAACGAAGAGCTTGTTCACTAGCCCGGAGAACCCTTTTCCCTGTCCTCGCTTGAGAATAAATACGGTTTTGGCATTGTGGGCTTCGATGATCGGCATACCGTAAATCGGGCTGCTTTCATCGTTCACGGCAGATGGATTCACTACATCATTAGCCCCAATTACGACAGCCACATCCACGGTCGGCATGATGGGATTTATATTATCCATCTCCACGAGCTGCTCATAAGGAACGTCTGCCTCTGCCAACAGCACATTCATGTGTCCTGGCATTCTTCCAGCTACGGGGTGGATTGCGAAATTAACCTCGGCTCCATTTTCCTCCAAAAGCTCTGCCAACTCCTTGACGACATGCTGCGCTTGGGCGACTGCCATCCCGTATCCGGGAATAAATACTACGGAACTAGCAGCCTCCAAAACATAGTAAGCATCCTCGACGTTAATCGCTTTCGGCTCCCGATCATCATCGTCACCCGAACTTTGGTTTGCCGCTCCAAATCCGCTGAATAGCACATTCCCGAGCGAGCGATTCATCGCCTTACACATGATCACAGTCAGTATGAGACCGCTCGCTCCAACTAGACATCCCGCGACAATCAAGACATTGTTTCCGATGACGAATCCGGCGGCAGACGCTGCTAAACCGGAGCAGCTATTCAGCATAGATATGACTACTGGCATATCGCCGCCTCCGATTGGCATCACTCCCATTATGCCGAATACCAATGCCAAAGAAACGCCTACAACAAATAGCGATGAGGCCGTATCCAGATTCTCGGTCCAAGTAAATACAACCCCTATTCCGAGAATGGCGACAAGCAGTAATATATTCAGAAACTTTTGTCCGCCGAAGACCAATGCTCGTCCTGAGACCCTCCCTGAAAGCTTTCCATAAGCGTACAAGCTACCCGTAAAAGTCACACCGCCAATAAGCATGGCCAAGTAGATAACAAAGGAACTGAATTGAGCTGGAGTCCCCATTTGCCCCATATAAAGCTGCCAACCAAGCAATCCGATCTTTTCGAGCTCAGCCCAGGCAACCAAAAGACTCGCGAAGCCGCCAAATCCATTGAATAAAGCTACGAGCTCCGGCATGGATGTCATTTTAACGATACGGGCAGCGATACCGCCTATCGATGCGCCAATGATCAAACCGGCCACGATCCACTTATAGTCCAAAATTTCGCGATCCAGCAAGGTGACAACCACTGCGATGAGCATCCCGATTCCGGATATCATGTTGCCGCGTCTGGCAGTCTCGGCAGAGCCGAGCATTTTTATGCCGAAGACGAAAAGGGTTGCGGCGATTACGTACGCTAAATTGATGATGTTATCCAATTCCATAGCGCTCTATTTGCCTTTCTTTTTGAACATCTGGAGCATCCGATCCGTCACCAGATAACCGCCAACTACATTTATCGTAGCGAAGATCAGGGCCAAAAGGCCAAGAATCATTCCCGTGGTTCCATCTTCATTAGCTCCCGTCGCCACGATCGCCCCAACGACAGTAATGCCCGATATCGCGTTCGACCCCGACATCAAAGGCGTGTGCAACTGCGACGGCACTTTGGAAATGAGCTCCAAGCCCAAGAAAGCGGCGAGCAAGAAAATGAAAAATAAGAGTATTAAATCCATAAATTATCTATTTAGGGCTTCATCGATTATTCGGAGCTAAAAAAGCTCAGCTCTTCTTAAATCTCTCGTGTACGATCGATCCTCCATGCGTGATGACGCATCCGCCAAGAATCTCGTCATCCAAGTCGCAATTGATCGTCTTTTGTTCTTCGTCCCAAAAATGCTCAACGAAATTGAAGATATTGGCAGAGAACATTTGGCTGGCATGCACGGCAACCCGATCCTCCAAGGCGCCAATGCCAATGATTTTAGGGCCGTTCTCGATCTGAACTTCCTCATTCAATTTCGAACCGGCAACATTGCCTCCAGATTCCACAGCCAAATCCACAAGAACCGATCCGAATCTCATCCCCTGTACCATTTCTTGGGTAACAATTTTCGGGGCTGGCCGACCAAATAGTTTAGCCGTCGTGATCACAATGTCGGACTGAGCACAAATTTTCGCCATGCCTTCCTGCTGTTTTTTGATTTGTTCGGGATTCAGCTCCTTGGCATAGCCTTGATCCGTTTGCCCGGTATCGCCCAAATCAATCTTAACGAACTTGGCTCCCAGCGACTTGACCTGCTCTTCAACTACAGGGCGTGTATCGAATGCTTCTACTCGTGCCCCCAATCGCTTCGCCGTAGCGATGGCCTGCAAACCGGCAACACCCACCCCGATAACGAATACCCGCGAAGGCGATATGGTCCCAGCTGGGGTCATCATCATAGGCAGAATTCGATTCAATCGGTCTGCCCCTTCGATAACCGCGAAATAGCCAGCCAAATTCGCTTGAGAACTAAGGGCATCCATTTTCTGGGCAAGCGTCGTTCGGGGAATCATTTCCATACTCACCGCAGTCACACCGGCAGCAGCCATCGAATCGATTAGCTCAGTTTCATTAAAAGGATCCAAAAAGCTAACGTGTAATGCGCCACGCTTTAAGGCGGAAATCTCATCTTGCGGCGGCTTGCGGACTCGAGCGACTAGATCGGCTTTGCTCAATTCTCCGATCCGATCATCCGAAATATCGGCTCCAGCCGTTTCGTAATCGGTATCGAGAAAGTTGCTCTTCAGTCCGGCTTCGCGTTCGACGACGACCGACACTCCCATCTTAGCAAGCTTTTGGACCGAATCTGGTATAAGTGCCACTCGAGTTTCCGTGGCTAACGATTCACAGGGAATGAATACGCGCATATGGGAAAACTCTAGTAATGAGATTCCCAAAATCAATAGCCATTAATGACTTAAATAAAGCTGCTAGCCATGATGCCTGACGCAAATTAACGGGCCATTATTTGCCGCCCTGATTCCAGGGCATTTTGGCGAGAGCCATGCCCATTCCGCAAGTATCAGTCACTCCTGCAAAGACTAAACCAGCCCCGATAAAGCCTGATAGAGCATACCATGCTGGAGCTACGGCAGATCCTAAAACTATCCCGAAAATAACCATTGCCCCAGCAGCTATCCGCACCTGCCTCTCCAGCGACATGCTTTTCTTTCCGTTGACCAAGTCCATCCCTGAGGCCTTCCAAGCGTCTACGCCTCCATCCACGTCATAAACGGATAGATAACCATTGTCCTGCAGCTTATCGCAGAACTTGGCGGACCTCCCGCCCGATTGGCAAACTACATGAATTGCTGTCTCGCGCTTGAATGGCAGCTTGTCGGCTTTAAAAGACTCCAGAGGGAGATTTATGGAGCCGCGGATATGTTGCGATCGGAACTCGCTAGGTGTCCTTACGTCCACTAGCACCGCGGTCCCGTCATCTTGTAGCTTTTTGAACGCAGTTTCGGCTGTTATCAGATTCACTGGGGAAGGATTCTGCTAAGATAAATCCAAACCACGACATTTTAATTGTCGGTTACTCCCACGACACCATCCTCCTCCGAGTTGTACTCAAGCTCACAAGAAGTTTGCTCCTTATTGAGCCACGGTGATATACTCATGGCCTTGTTCCTTGGAAGAGATCGATCAGTCGATACAGATACTCACTGA
>DKNL01000198.1 GCA_002474325.1 Opitutales bacterium UBA7389 | reverse complement strand
CTAGCTTCAAAGGTAAAAGGGTGAAGTTCGAACTCCGGGCACGCCTTAGTTGACCCTTTTCACAAAACCCTATGAAAACCATACTCTTGTTCCTCGCAATCTCGGCTCTAACCTACCTAAACAACTTCGGTCAGTCGCCAAATGTCGTGGTAATTCTAACTGACGACCAAGGCTGGGGTGATCTCAGCATCAACGGAAACCGAAATCTCTCCACTCCCAATATCGATCGCCTCGGCAATGAGGGGCTGACGCTCGAGAATTTCTACGTTTGTCAGGTGTGCGCGCCGACCCGTGCTGAATTCCTGACAGGACGATACTATCCGAAAACCGGCGTTAGCGGCGTCTCGACCGGACAAGAACGCTTGAATGTGGACGAGACGACGATCGCCGATATATTCAAGAGATCTGGCTATGCAACTGGAGCATTCGGGAAGTGGCATAATGGCACTCAGCCTCCCTACCACCCCAATTATCGAGGCTTTGACGAATACTACGGATTTACCTCCGGCCACTGGGGACACTACTACAGTCCCCCACTGGATCACAACGGCGAGGTTGTTCGAGGAAATGGATACGTGGTAGACGACTTCACAGACAAAGCTCTCGAATTCATCGAAACCAACCAAGAGCGCCCCTTTTTCTGCTACATCCCCTACAACACACCGCATTCGCCCATGCAGATCCACGATCGTTTCTACGATAAATTCGAGAATGCGGACATCAAGATGCGCTTCCGGGATTCTAAAATGGAAGACCTCATGATGACTCGGGCAGCACTCGCCATGTGCGAAAACATCGATTGGAACGTCGGCCGCATTCTTTCCAAGCTTGATCAACTGGAATTGTCCGAAGACACGATCGTACTGTTCTTCACTGACAACGGCCCCAATTCGTATCGGTGGAACGGCGGCATGAAGGGGCGCAAGGGGGCCATTGACGAAGGCGGGTTACGCTCACCATTCCTAATGCGATGGCCAGAAAAGATTTCGGCCGGCAGTTCGATAGATGCCATATCTGGAGCAATCGATCTCCTGCCCACACTCGCGGAACTCGCAGGAATCGACTACGATACCCGTCATTCAATCGACGGCCGCAGCCTTTTACCGCTAATCGAGAATCCAGAGGCCGACTGGGAAGAGCGAAACTTGCTATCGATCAAGAACAATCAAGTAAGTATTCGGACGCAACGGTTTCGTCTGGATGATAATGGCGCGTTGTTCGATATCGAAAACGATAGAGGCCAACGCAGCGATGTTTCCGGCAATCATCCAGAACTCGTTTCCCAGCTTCGGGCGTTAGCCGAAGCCCACAAAGCGGAGATGACAAGAGGCTTTGAAAAAAACCGCGGTCGGCCTTTCACTTCCGGCTACGCGGCCTCGACTACCCTTCCAGCCCGAGATGGCACTGAGCATGGAGAAATCAAACGGAGCGTACGATCGCCAAACAACTCTTTCTTTACGAATTGGACACGAACTGAAGATTCGATCACCTGGCTGACTGAGGTCATTGAACCTGGAACCTATGAAGTCACTGTCTTCTACACCTGCCAAGCAGGCAACGAAGGGGCTCAGATTCGACTGACGTCAAGGCTAGCATCTACGAAATTAGCAACCGTCACCAAAGTTTTCGATCCCCCATTCTACGATAAGTCAATCGAACGCATGGCGGAATCCCATTATTGGATGAAGGAATTCATGCCTCTGTCTCTGGGAATAATAAGCCTACAGTCCGGCGAACAAACACTCAAACTAGAAGCCAAAAAAATTCCTGGAAGGGCAGCGATTGAAGTACATTCGATCCGAATGGTTCGACGGAATTCCTAACTGCAACAATTCCAAAGCTCGCTCTCGATTTACGTACACCATTTTCCTTTCCGAATGTAGATTCAAATGTATGGTGTCTTGCAGCAACCTAAAACAGTTTCACGGTGCTGTCGTCGCATATGGGATCCAAGCGGAAAAGAGGGATTGGTCGATGGCTCTCGCACTGAGTATCGAATAATTTAGTACAGATAAAAAAGTGAATCCTCTGAATCGATTCGCAGTCGAATTCAATCACCTAGATGCATTCAGGAAACGTGCTTTTCTGGAAATGAATTCACCACCAATGCCAATATGAATGACGCGGTACAGTACCGAAGCTTAGACCGATCGACGCGGATCTAACGAACTGCCAAATTACGAATTCGAACTAGTTTCGGCAATCGCCTTTTTTGCGAATCATTTTGTGATAGTTTGCAATCTCTTGATCGACTTGCTTATGTTCAGGTTTCTATGAAAACTTTTGCCTCACTCTTTGCCCAATCCCATCTGGCAGTCGTTCTCTTTTGCTATGCCGCCATAGCTGACGACCGGCCCAACATGATTGTCATAACGGCGGACGAACTGCGATGGGACGGTCTTAGTGTCACGGGCCATCCGTTTGCCGAGACCCCACATATCGATCGGCTCGCCAGAGAAGGGATGCTCTTCGAGAACGCATTCGTGCCCACTCCGCTTTGCGGGCCCAGCCGAGCCTGTCTTATTACGGGGCAATACGCTCACACGCACGGTAGCTACAAGAATCAAGCTCCTAAAGGTCACACCAAGAAGCTTAAAACCTATCCCATGCTATTTCAACAAGCGGGATACAAGACAGCGTTTATCGGGAAATGGACTACGGGACGCAATGGAGATAAGACCTTACATCCCGGATTCGATCGCTGGTTCTGCTCCGGCGTCAATCGAGACTACAAAATGGATCCTGTGGTGAATGTAGACGGTGAATGGATACAATTTAAAGGACACGCAACGGACATCGATAGCGCGGAAGCCGCCCGCTTCATCCAGAAACATCATGACGTGCAATTCAATATTTCGCTTTGGCATCGCTCTGTCCACACCAGTTATGGCGACGAACACCTAATGGCAGCCGAGCGGAATCGCGATCTCTACAAAAACGTTCCTGTGCCACGAGCCATTAGCACCCAGGAACCACTCATCGTCCAACCAGCTATCAAAGGATTCGCCCAGAGGCCCCCAACAGACGAAGATATACGCAATATCGCCCGCATGACAGTGGATATAGACGACGGCGTAGGACTTATCTATGAAACTCTGGAGGAATTGGGGATTCTAGACGAAACCATTATAATTTTCTCCAGTGACAACGGATTCTTTTTCGGCGAACACGGACTAACCGAAAAGCGCCTAGCCTACGAAGAAGCAATTAAAGTTCCCTTTATCGTTCGCTATCCGCGACTCATTAAGCCAGGGACTATAAGCGATGTTTTGACATTAAGTATCGATGTTGCGCCTACGCTACTTGAAATGGCGGGCATTCCGATTCCATCGGAATTGCAAGGACAGTCGCTCGTCCCTGTATTTCAAGGCGGAGAGCTACGCCAACCGCGATCGTCCTTGCTCTTCGAATTCTGGCCTGAAACGGATCTCCCAAGAAGGAGCTGCTGGTGGAAAGCAGTGCGAACAGATCGGTGGAAATTCATTCAATACTACAAGGAGCCATTCGTTAACGAACTCTACGATCTGCGGACCGATCCGTTTGAAATGGACAATCTGATTAATGATCCTGATCACGCGGATATCGTTAAAGGAATGACCCAAGAGCTTGCTTCGCTTATGGAGTTCTATGACGATCCAGGAATCGACTACCGTTTCTTTTTCGATGAGTAGGTAGAATACTCCGGCAGTAAGCGGTCAATGCCCAAACGGGCAGGCAAGCAATCCTTGATTGGGTACTCGGCTTGCACCGCCTTCCTATTGCATAGGCGTGAAATCGCCTGCTACCTTTCCGAGCTGCTAATACAACTCACGGGGGTCGAAAAAGCGTTTGAGTTCCGCTTCCGCCGCTTCCGGTCCGTCCGAAGCATGGACGACATTTCGCATCATGTCCGTACCGAAATCGCCTCGGATAGTTCCCTTCGGCGCTTTAAAAGAGTCGGTCGGGCCCAGTAGGTCGCGAACGCTTTGGATCACATTCTCTCCTTGCAAGGCCATCAGAATAACCGGACGAGAACTCATGAATTCCTCAATATTAGGGAAAAAAGGCAGGTCCGCAACATGGGCGTAATGCTCCTTAAGTATGGAAGCGTCGAGTTGCGCCATTTTAGCGGCCACTATCTCGAAGCCTTCGTTTTCAAATCGCTGAACTACCTGGCCGACCAGGCCCTTCTGCATACAGTCGGGCTTTAGTATAATAAACGTCTTTTCCATTTGAGGGATTTCTGAGTTGGGAGTACCTTGGATAGATAATCCTTATCCAAAAGCCTAGTACGATTTGAAAATTAGCGAAGCATTTTGGCCGCCAAAGCCCAGACTATTGCTCATGGCCACTTCGATCTTGGCCTCGCGAGCCTCGTTGGGGACGTAGTCCATATCGCAGTCCGGATCCGGATTACGATAGTTTATAGTGGGAGCGACAGATCCAGTCTGCAGCATCTTCACACACGCTACGCTCTCTACTCCGCCAGCCGCGCCGAGCAAGTGGCCCGTCATCGACTTAGTAGAACTCATCATCAGTTTATCCGCATGAGAGGCGAAGAGCGTTCGAACCGCTTTGGTTTCGAACTTGTCGTTGTATGGCGTCGATGTACCGTGGGCGTTGATATAGTCTATTTCTTCAGTACTCAATTGCCCCGAATTAAGAGCTCGCTTCATCGCCCCAATCAGACCTTTGCCTTCTGGATGGGGCGCGGTGATGTGATTGGCGTCGCAAGAAGCGCCATAGCCTAGCAATTCGCAATAGATTCGAGCCCCACGCTTCTTCGCGTGTTCCAATGTCTCCAGAACGATAACTCCCGCGCCTTCCCCCATAACGAAGCCATCGCGCCCAGCATCAAAAGGCCGACTGGCGTTCTCGAAATCGTCGTTGCTTGTCGACATGGCTTTCATGGAGCAAAAACCACCATAGCTGAGGGCTGTAATGGCTGCTTCGCTACCACCAGCAATCATGATATCCGCCTCGCCGAGGCGAAGTGTCTTCAAGGATTCACCTATGGCGTGAGCCCCAGTCGCACAGGCACTGACGATGGAAAAATTCGGTCCCATCGCTCCTAATTCAATAGCCATGTAGCCCGAAGCCATATTGGAAATCAAGGCTGGGATCATAAACGGAGACACCTTGCGTGGGCCGCTATCGAAAAGCTTGCGGCAGTTCTTCTCGATTGTATCCATCCCCCCAATCCCGGAACCAATGAAAACCCCCACCCGATCCGGATCTTCCTTGTCCATGTCAAGACCGGAATCCGCAAAAGCCTGCTTGCCTGCGGCAAAGGAGAAATGAACAAAACGGTCGTTTCGCCTCACTTCTTTCGGATCCATATGTTCGGTAGCAACGAAGTCCTTGATTTCCCCGCCGATCTTACATGTGAACTTCTCCGTATCGAATGCCTCGACACGGCTTATCCCATTCTTTCCATCAAGAAGACCCTGGAAAAAGGAATCTACGTCTAGCCCGAGCGGCGTTATCGCCCCCAAGCCGGTTACCACTACACGTTCGCTTTCCGCCAGCTCAGTCATAAAATGCGTCTCGCGAATATAAGAGCGCTCAAGCGCTGCCCGATTGCCAGAAAATGTATTTAAAGGACTAGGCTCCCGCCTTGCCCTTGATATAGGAAACAACGTCTCCGACGGTCTGAAGCGTTTCGGCGTCGGACTCTGGGATCTCGCCTTGGATCTCGTCTTTGAACTCCTCTTCAAACGCCATGATCAACTCGACGGTGTCGAGGGAATCGGCGCCGAGATCGTCTAGGAATGACGCCTCCGGGGTAATCTGCTCTTCGTTCACATTGAGCTGGTTTACAATGATCTCAGAGACTCTTTTTTCGATGCTGTTTTCGTCGGCCATTTTGTTGACAAATTGTTATAGTATAATGAATTCACGAGGGATCACATCGCCATGCCGCCGTCAACGGTAAAAACTTGGCCTGTAATATAATTCGCCTCTTCCGAGGCCAGGTAAGCGACCATATTGGCAATATCGCTACTCTCCCCCATACGCTTCAGCGGGATCATTGGGAGCACCTTATCCAGAGCTGCTTCCGCCATTTTGGCGGTCATATCCGTCTTAATAAACCCGGGAGCTACGCAATTTACGGTAATATTCCGCCCTGCCAGTTCTTTGGCGAGACTCTTGGTGAATCCGATCATCCCCGCCTTGGCGGCTGCATAGTTTGTCTGGCCGGCGTTTCCCATAATTCCAGACACAGATGAGATGTTGATAATCCTGCCCCAACGTTTGCGCGTCATTGGCCGAGCCAAGCCCTTCACCCAATAAAAGCAGGAATTGAGATTGGTATCAATCACGCTAGTCCAGTCCTCCTCAGTCATGCGGAAAAGAAGGCTATCCTTGGTAATGCCAGCGTTGTTAACGAGGATATCGACGTTCTCGTATTCGTCTAGCAATTCTTCGCTGGCTTTCGCGACCGACGTGACGTCAGACACATCAACAGCCTTGGCGACCGCTTTCCCTCCTGCATCAACAATCGCCTGGGCAGCAGCCCCGCACGAAGACTCAGAATAAGACACGCAGATAACGGTTACACCCGCCTTGCCAAGCGAATCTGCTATAGCCCGGCCGATTCCACGGCCAGCGCCAGTAACCAAGGCAACCTTATTGTCAAATGTTAGGCTCATATCTATGGTTTTCAATTCTCTAGCCTTGAATGCAAAAATTACGCTAATCGTCCGAAAAAACCCAGTCCTATCGTCGAATCTTGAGGAGGCAATGTTAGTTTTCAGCGAAAAACGCTTTGCCAACCTTCTTCCGCTTGCTCTCTCGCCTCAGTCATTCGATCTTTTCAGCGCTTGGAGTCGGGCTTTAAGA
Source organism: Opitutales bacterium UBA7389 (assembly GCA_002474325.1). GTDB lineage: Bacteria > Verrucomicrobiota > Verrucomicrobiia > Opitutales > Opitutaceae > Pelagisphaera. The sequence goes on along the minus strand of DKNL01000198.1, from coordinate 1,345 downwards.
GGCATATTCAAGGCATGTGCTCTTGAAAAGCCCTTACCGGCCGATTCTCGCGTTCGCGACCACATTCGATGCCCACGTCTCAGAACTTACTGCGTATCCAAAAATATCTCGCCGATATGGGCGTCTGTTCGCGTCGGGCTGCTGAAGAACACATTCGCGAAGGTTCGATTACGATCAATGGCCAACCAGCCAGCATCGGAGACAAGATCGAGCCTGGAGTAGACGAAGTCGTTTTCGAGGGCCAAAAAATTCGATACAAGAATCCGAAACAAATCGTCTATGCCCTAAACAAGCCTAGAGGATTTGTCTGCAGCAATGAAGATCCTCATAATGAGCGAACTGTTTTTGATCTCGTACCCAAAGAATTTCAGCGCGACCGGCTGTTTTGCGCGGGACGACTGGACAAGGATAGCGAAGGACTCGTCATTCTAACTAATGATGGCGATTTAGCGAATCGTCTAATGCACCCTTCTAGTCTCGTCGAAAAGCGCTACCAGGTGTCGCTGAAGCAACCTTTCCCAAAGCGGTACCTAGGAAAACTGAAGCGGGGCATCACCTTTGAAGGGGAGCGTCTAAAGGTCGAACGAGCAAAGGTGATTGGAAGCCAGTCCAAGGAGGCATCGAAAGAGCTCGACCTGGCGATGCATCACGGGAAAAAGCGGGAGATTCGCAATCTATTCATGGCTCTTGGATACGATATTAAAAGACTAAAGCGCTATCAAATCGGCGCGTTCAGCATCAAAGGAGTTCCCAAGGGCGTTGGCATCCTTCTCCGTAAAAACGATATCGGCAATCTTTTCAAACACCTGGAAAACCTATGAATATCAAACGCTATCTCTTAACGATCATCCTATTAGGATCGATTTTGGCGAACAGTCCGCTGTTCGCCCAGAACGCGATTAACGTGCATATCAGCCCCGACAAGGAATCTGTTCTTATAGGGGTCCTAGAATCGCTCTCTCTGGCCGTCAAAGCGGAGTGGCCCAGAGGAATTGAACCTATTCCCGGCTGGCGTCCCATCCACTACCGAGGCAAGTTTCTTGTGTATCTAGATAGCCATGACCTCGGGAAGGACTTTGCTCCACTACCCGGTTCGAAGTATTTGATAACCCCATCTCCGGATTCCGAAGTTCTAACCATCGCTACCGAGTCTGATGCCGCGGAAATCGTCACCATCGATCCCAGATACTGTAACGTTAGTTTGGAGACGATCGTACTTGCCTATATCCAGGACGGTACGACTCTAGCCCCATTCACTACCAATCGAGCGAAGCCCACTCAGCCAGGTACTCACAATGGTCATAAACTGCCCGATACCAGCACCCAAACCAGCACTCTTGAGGGC
>DKNL01000195.1 GCA_002474325.1 Opitutales bacterium UBA7389 | reverse complement strand
CTGAGGAGCCCATCCCGGAAGGTTTTAACTACGATCGTTGGTTGGGTCCCGCTCCATGGGAGCCCTACAATTTCGAGCGAATCAAGGGCGATTACGGGGGAGGGTGGCGCCGCTTCTGGGATTACGGCTCACGTAAGAACGGCGATTGGGGCGCTCACCATTACGATATCATCCAATGGGCTCTGGGACGCGATCATACCGGTCCAGTCCAGTTTTTTCCGCCCGCATTTGAAGGGGAGAAGGAGCAGTATTATTTTTATGGGGACGGAACGAAAGTCATTCGCAAGAGTTCAAGAGACGGACACATGATCCATTTCTATGGAAGCGAGGGCGAAGTTATGGTGAGCCGTGGAGATAAGTTGGAGACCAAGCCTGTTTCACTGAAGAACGTTATATTTAAATCGAATGATACGCGGCTTTACGAATCATCTGACCATCGCGCTGATTGGCTTAATGGTATTCGAGCCCGTAAACAGCCGATCTGCCATTTGGAGATCGGCCATCGGACTTCGACTATCTGCCACCTTGCCGGAATCTCGGAACGCCTGAAGCGCCCGGTTCGCTGGGATCCGGATAGAGAAACGATCGTGGGAGATAAGGAAGCGGCCAAATGGATGAGCCGTCCTCGCAGAGCGCCTTACGGATCATTGGGCTGACCAATTGAATTTCGTGTAGGGCCTTCGCTCGCGAAGTGCCGCGTCGGTTGAGCACCGAGGTATTAATACTGCATGACTCTGACGCCAACCCTGCAAATCTGAATTACTAAACGCATTCCAATAGCATTTTCATGAAATCCCTGTTAAGATATCCCTATCTAGTTACTTCTCTGATCGTTTCAGCAGTCGCTTTGAACGCCGCTGAATACCAAGGTCAGGTATTCGAGATCGCCGAGGCTTTTTCCAATAGCGATCCAGAAGCTCAATACACGGCCCGCCGAAATCTGGAGATATTGGTTTCCCAAGCAACTGCTCCGAGTCAATTGCGAGGGGCAGCGAAGATCACGGAAGATTTGCTCCATGCTTTAGCTAACGATGAAACACCTCGCGAGGCGAAGAAATACATATTGCGCCAACTAGCTCGCGTAGGGACTTCGAAGGCAGTAAATCCTTTGGTTGACCTGATGTCGGGTAGCGATTACCTGCTAGCAGAAAACGCCCGCAAGGCTCTAGAAGTTATTGAAGGGAGCAAAGCTCGGAATGCCCTTATTAAGGCGTTTCCAAATCCAGGGGCCAAAGTAAAAATGGATCTCCTAAAGTCGCTGGCTCATCGGGGCGAATCGGAATCGGTTGGATTCATTGCCAAGCAACTGGAGAATGGATCCGATGACTTGGCGGCCACTGCAGCTTGGAGTTTGGGACGCATCGGCGGTTCTGGATCTCTGATAGCTTTGAGCTCCGCGTATTCGAAAGACCCTTCATTGAAAGTCGCCGCAGCTATCGAACAGGCCCTCATGACCAATGATAGTGTCAGCAGCGATTTACTATACTCCATTTTTCAGGATGGCAGTAGTGTAGCTCAGCGTCGAGCGGCCTTGCGCCTCTTGATCGATCGACAAGACAGAGGAGTAAGGGAGGCGATTGTGGATGTTCTATCGAGCGATGATTCGGATTTGCGGCTAATCGCAATCGAATCGGCTCTATCCAGCGGAATAAGAGACTATCAAGGCATCGTTCTCGATAAAGTTTCAGAAATGGATTCGGAAGATCTGCTGGCTGTTCTTGCGGGTCTAGTTCATGTCGACGCGAAAAGGGCAGAAGACATCGCTAGTGAGATATTCGACAATAGCGAAGAGCCTCATCAGTTGCTGGCAATAGACGTATTAGGCCGAGTTGGATCCGCCGATTCCGTCGGAACCTTGCTTCGAGCCTACGATGAGGGAAGCCGAGCGGTTAAGATCAAGGCTTCGTTGGCCATTGCTCGCATCGATACGCCGGCCATGGATACGTGGATTCAGGCTATGTTGAACTCGGCCGTGGAAAAGGATGCTCTGCGAGGCCAAGAATTGCTGACTCATCGCAATGTGCCAGGCGGCAAAGAGCTTCTTGTGCAATTCGTTGAATCCGGTAACGCGGATCAGATACGTGGCGCGTTGAAAACCTTCTCTGTCATCGCGGATACCGAGGATTTAGACCAGCTTTTCGAGATTTCTCGTGGCTCATCTCAAGGGACGAAGCGACTCATCGAGTCCTTGTTGCAGAAGCTCGGGCCAGTCTACGGGTCGGTAACCCTCAATCGCAAGCTGGTCAATCTGGGCATCGTCAAGCCGTCGGAGAGCTGATCGGGTTCTATGAAAATTTCTGTTCAGGGTAGGGTTGCCTATCGCTAGGCAACCGAAGTTCTGGAAGTGATTCTTTGCGGCTGCTTGGGGATTAGTTCTCGTCGTCCCGTGAGCGGGATCTTCGTTCGGCATAGCGAATTTGGCCGCAGGCCGCTGTTAACAGAAATTGATCCAACAGTCGCTTCACGAAATGCCACTAGAGCGGCGCGAGGATCGCTGCACGAGCAGGTTTGATCTTAAAATCCCACGATACCAACTTGCCGAAGATTTTCGCTTGCCAAGCTAGCGGAATGGTGGCGTCTTGATCGCCAATTGTCTGAGGGGCCGTAGCTCAGTTGGAAGAGCGCCTGCATGGCATGCAGGAGGTCGTCGGTTCGATCCCGATCGGCTCCACCACTAAGAAATTGGCCATTTAAGTAAGCGGCTCAGTTCTCGTAACCTCGACTATTTGGATTGGTTTTTGTAGTAAACTTCGCAAATAGGGGTTATCCATTCTTCGCGAATTGGTTTTTTACCGGTTCGATGGCCTTCGTCCTCAGCTATTTGCTTGTTAGTCGGCTTTTTTTGCTTTCGCCCGCTTATCCAAATTTCGGAATTCCTCTAACTCCTCTGGGGTGAGCTTTTGCAGGCCGCGGGAGCGGTTTGTGGCGATGTGCTTGCCGTCACCATCAAATAGGAAAAGGTCGATGTCGGCGTTACCCGCCCGAAGTTCGGGGAAGGAGCTCTCGAATTTAATCGTTTTGCCGATGCCTGCGTGTAAGTCCCCGATGGGGGCGATGCGAACAAAGGAAATGCGATCGCCAGAATTACCCATCGCCGCGATACGAATAACGGCAGTGGCGAATGCGTTTTCGATCGAGCGTTCGGGAACGAGCGTACAACGCACGTAGATACTATCGATGAGCTTGTTGAGACCTGCCTTAAGGAGCTCGTTTTCCTTTTGATCTTTGGTCAGTTCATCGAGCTCGATGTTGTCGATGTCCTGTTGGGTAAAAGGAACGATGTCACCTTGCCGATCCATGTTGGCGACAGCTTTTTCAAACTCATTTCCAGCTTCAAAACGCATCTGCTCGGCATTCATTTCATTAATGACCATCATGGTGCGAAATTTCTCGGCATTGGAGTCGAAGGAGTATTCCAAGTCTCGGATTTCCCCGTAGTAGGGACTGATCACCATGAGCGGGCTCAGCGAGCAGTTTAGATTCTTGGTCGGCTTGAGGGTTCGCTTGTGTCCGTCCAGGATCAGTCGCTTTCCATCGAAGGACTCCACGGGATAGAACTGCTTCTTTGTCTGGGCACTAACTTTGCCGCTCATGAAAAGGTAGAAGTCTCTTTGTTCCGGCGATTCGGAGTCCTGGGCTTGGCTCGATAAGGCGATGAAGATAGCCGCCAAGACTGTCAGACCATATCGGAATTTAGGATACTCTTTCATATATGCTAAAGGGATTAGTAAGTGCCTGGATTGAAATCACGGGATAAATTCGTTCCGATCTGAGACTTTGATTTTGACCGGGATCCCTCTCGGTGAATTGGCTATATTTTGTTAGTATTAATAGAATAATCCAAGTGGGTGCGGACGGCAAGGAAATGCTATCTTGCTGCTCGTTTTGGATGGAGGCTTGAATCATTGACGTCGGCTGGTAAGGTATCGGACATTCTACTCTTACTTCGGTTTGAAATATACCCTAGAAATTATAACCTACTCCTGGAAACGTGCCCTGACAGGATTCGTGACCTTCGCGATTCTCGTGGGTTGCCCAAATCCGTTAGCCGGGAATCAATCTGACAATGTAGAGTGGCGTTATTACAATGGCGACGTTAGCGGAACGAAATTTTCGCCTCTCGAGCAGATCAATTCATCCAACGTCAACGACTTAGCGCTGGTTTGGCGATACCGAGTAGATGATTTTGTGGAAGGCAAGAACACGACGCTCCAATTCAATCCATTGATGGCTAATGGTATTCTCTACCTGGTGACAGTCGGGCAAAAACTGGTAGCGGTTAAGCCGGATACAGGCATAGAGATATGGCGATTCGATCCGCATGGTGGATCTGGAGCGACGGGTAAGACGCGAGCAATCGTGTATTGGGAAGATGGGGATAAGCAGAGACTGTTTTATGGAGTTTCCAACAAGTATATCTGTTTGGATGCGAAGACAGGAAATTTGGTTGAAAGCTTCGGTGAGGGTGGTCGTCTCGACCTGACACAGGATTTGGATCATGATGGGATTGTTCGGCGTTTCGATACGCGTGGGCCGGCGGTCATCTACAAGGACTTACTTATTCTTGGAGGAAGCGTTGGAGAAGGTCCCCGTCAGGCCAATCCGGGCCACATTCGAGCTTTCGATGTTCGTACGGGAGAACGTAAATGGATTTTCCATACTGTACCTCATCCCGGCGAATTTGGCTACGAAACCTGGTCACCCGATTCCTATAAATACGTGGGAGGGGCTAATGCTTGGGGAGGGCTGACTTTGGATGAGGAACGCGGCATCGTTTTCATGGGCACAGGCTCTGCTACCTACGATCATTGGGGAGGCAATCGGGTGGGTTACAACTTGTTCGCCAACTGCGTTCTGGCCCTCAATGCGGAAACGGGGAAGCGTTTGTGGCACTACCAGACCGTGCGACACGATTTGTGGGATTACGATTTGCCAACGCCTCCGACGCTGGTCACGTTAGTTAAGGATGGAGAGGAAATAGACGCCGTCGCCCAGCCCAGCAAGATGGGACATCTCTTCGTGCTGGATCGGGAAACGGGCGAGCCGATCTGGGGTGTCGAAGAACGGTCGGTACCAATTTCTGAAATTCCGGGCGAATACACGGCACCCACGCAGCCATTCCCGATTAAGCCCGCTGCCTACACGGATCAGGATTTTACCTTGGATGATGTGACGGATCTTAATCCTGAAGCTAAAGCCTATGTCCTCGAGCAGCTGAAGGATTTCAAGCTAGGACCCATGTTTACACCTCCCGGTTTTGAGAAGCTCGTGATGCTTCCCCAATTCAATGGAGGTTCGGAATGGCCAGGTGCCGCTTTTGATGCATCCGACAATACACTCTACATCAATTCTAGTAATGAAGCGGAATGGATTTCCATGGAGAAGGCGGAAGTGGAAAAGGAAATCGCTTTGCCAGATTTTGGGGAACGTATCTACCGAGCCACCTGTTCCAACTGCCATGGCTTAGATGATGGGGGTAAACTCAATGGGATTGAGTTGCCAGCTTTGGGCACGGTTAAAGAGCGATTGAGTCAGGAAGAGGTCATGATGATTATTTCCGAGGGAAAAGGGCAAATGCCCTCCTGGTCCTCTTTTTTGGAAGTCGAGCGGGAAGCTCTTCTAGCTTTCCTGTTTGACGATCGCAAGGACGAGGTGATCGGAACTGAGAACCTGCAGTTTACTTGGACGGGCAACATTCCCTACCTCTCAACCGGGCATCACGATTTTCATGACCAAAATGGGTACCCTATAAACAAGCGCCCTTGGGGCCAGTTGCACGCCATCGATATGAATACGGGTGATTTCAAATGGTCAGTGCCTTTGGGAACGTATCCAGAACTTGAAGCCAAAGGGCATGAGCCAACCGGAACGTTTAACATTGGGGGTCCTGTGGTTACCGCCGGCGGCGTGATCTTTATAGCGGCTACATTGGATGAGCGCTTTCGAGCCTTTGACAAAGAAACTGGGAAAGAATTGTGGTATTATCAAATGGATGGTTCGGGGTATGCTACTCCATCGACCTTTATGTATAAAGGAAAGCAATTCGTTGTGATAGGCGGTGGGGGTGGAAGTAAACACCAGACCCCATCGAGTGATAGCTATTACTGCTTTGCCTTACCAAATAAATAGTACGGATCTTCATTAGGATCCGACTTAGTCTTCATAGCGGCGAAGGCCATGCCTGCAATAGCAGAGAAAGCTTAGTTCTCGAGCGAGATGTAGGCGTTGAGCGAGACGGCGATAAGCAACCACAGGAAATAAGGCAGTACAAAGACTGTCTTTACCTTTAGCCTGTCGCGCTCCGCAAAAAGAAAATAGGTGATCAGGGCTGTAAGGGCCAATATGATAAAAAGGGCCCAATTTACCATGTGGTAATGGAAGAAGACGGGAGACCAAGCGGAATTCAGTATCCATTGTGTGGAGTACAGCATAGCGAGGCGTTTCTGGTTCGAAGTACTCTGCCAAGCGAAAGCCATGTAGAAAGCGAAGCAAAGCATGATAAAAGTCCAAGCTGTTCCGAAAACCCATCCAGGAGGCGTCCAAGGAGCTCGATTCAGCTCATTGTACCAGTCTGAAGTCTCCCCTCCCCCCGAATAGAGCCCGCCGACTCCAAGAGCGGCAAAATTGAGGATGAGAAACAGGATGATGCGAATAATCATATTGCACAGTAATAAGGGAAGGAGACAAACTTAGTTCGATTCAGAGCAGAATTCATCAAGTGTGACAAAGTCTTAAGAAATAAACAAAAAATGGCCTTAATGTTAATCAAACCGCCTTCCTCTTGTTATCCGCGGGTGTAATATGAAGCTATGTCTCCTATATGTAAACGATCGAATGCCTCTACTACAGGGGTCTTTTTAGCCTTAGGTAGAACCTTATGGAATTTAACTCGTTCCTTCACAGGAGTCCATCAGTCAATGATAGAGGACATGTCCGTCCTAAAAAATGGCAATATCGAGTAACCCAGTTGAATTGGCACGAGTTATGCGTCACAAAGAGTGTGCCCACGTTTGGGCGTCAAAAAATAAACCTAATGATTAAAAACGAGCAAATTACAGGAAAAATGATCAAGTTTACTTTAGCATCTATTATCTTAAGCCTCAGCTTTGCTGCGGCGTCCGGACAAGTTTCTGGAAATGTGGCAATTCAATCGGATTACGTTTGGCGAGGCCTAACGCAAAACGAAGAAGATATCTCCTTCCAGGGGGGATTTGATTTCGAGGATGAAACAGGGTTTTACGCAGGCATATGGGGTGCCAACGTGAATTTCGGGGGTGCTTCCACTGAGGCAGATCTGTACTTGGGATTCGGAAACGAAATTGAAGGATTTGAGTACGATGTTGGCCTAATTGAGTACACGTACCACGGTTCGTCTTTGGCGAGTGACAACAACTTCACCGAGTTCTACGTGTCGGGCGGCTATGCGGGGTTCGGCTTAAGCTACGCGTTTGGCGATGAGTTTGGAGACAACGTGGAAGTGAGTTATGGTTTTGACCTCGAAGGAATCTCTATCGGAGCGGCGTATGGCGACTACGAGGACTCGCATGAGTACTGGACGCTGGGGGTTTCAGGGGAAGTCGAAGGGATCGGATGGGATCTCTCCTTATGGGATGTAGATATGGATGATGGTTCGGATGTGGATTCGAGCATCGTTTTCACGATTTCAAAATCGCTTTGAATCAAGCTCATTTAAATCGATTGCAGGTCGCACTCCAACTGGGGTGCGACCTTTTAGTTTTTCGGATAGCGTAATACTGTAGAACTATTGTTTTGTGGTCTTGCTAGATCACTTCCGGTTAGGAACGGGGTAAGATAGCTCTCAATAGAGGGCGTATATGAGAAGCTGCTGGATGATGACGAAACCTTCCCGTAGAACGATTAATGTTGATCGGCGGATGGTACGTATCTGTAGCGTTTATATGCTAGTAACTTCGGTTTTCCTGGAAAGCACTGAAAATCGGGTGTGACTTTTTGTATTAATACGAAAAGCAGAAAAATTAGATTTTAGAAAGTAAAGTGTTTCCAGCCCGGATGGGTTACTGCCCGATGAGGACAATCTAGTTATTGGGGAACCAAGCATGGCGAAAAAAGTGATAAATCAACCCGCACCCCTGATAACTCAGGCTATATCGAAGCCTCTTAGTGGATCAAGAGATATCGGGGGTTTGGATTTCCCTTCGTTGAGGTATTGGGGGCAACCCGGAATTTAGAATCTTTGGAAGTGTGACTATTCACCAGGTCCGCTGAGACATAAAGGCGTTTAGTTCGTCTCGAGACATGGGCAGCAGATCTGGGTTTTCGTCTAGCCAACGCAAGAAGTGCTCTTTTATGGTGTCCGTCCATGCGTTGTCCATTTGACCGGTGTCATAGGTGCCGTTCTTCAACATCTCGTATCCAAAGGTATCGCGCACGGCTATGAACTCAGCGGTCAATATGACTTCCTCGGTCATGTGAGCTGGCACGAACAAAACGCCGGTGGGTTCGGATATCACTAGATCGCCAGGGAGAACAATGGCTCCGCCGATGCGGATCGGCGTATTTAGCCCCATAAGTACGACTTCTTCCAAAAATGTAGGATCAAAGTCCCTGACAAAGGCGTTAAACCCTTCAATTTCCGCCATACCAGACCGATCGCGGGCTGAACCATCAAAGATGACTCCTGTTCCGGTCCTGTTGTATATGGCCGTGGCCAAGCTGTCGCCAATCAAAGTACCTTGGGCTATTTTTCCGAAGCAGTCTGCCACATATACATCGTCTTTCTGAAGGGCTTGAATGGGCCAACTATTGTGATTGCCGGATCGGCCTTCCGCATGCCCGCGTTCCATGATATTCTGCAAGACATCCGGACGACTGGGCATGTAATGGGCTGTAAATGCACGGCCGATCACCGGTACATCGTTATGCACCATCTTCCAGTTTCCCTCAAATTGGTTTTTATAACCGGCGTTATACAAAACCACCCATGCCTCTTCGATTCCAATATTGGCGGCGCGTTTGATGAGATAGTCCGGTATACGGGGACGTCCATTTTCAAAGCGCTCTCCTTTCCATTCCGAGGTCAGGAAGATCATTTCTTCCCGCGAGATTGTCTGAGCATGAGCAAAGCTCCCGGCTATGAGGCCGAGGATTAGTAAAAAAGCAAATAATCGTGTCATGAATTTGGTTTGTATAGGAATTTGAATTACAGTGAATTCCACTTATCAGTGGGGGCGAAAACACTTTTATCGTCGGGGTGAAGCACCGTTTTTATGTGGTCCATATTCAGCTCGACTCCCAAACCGGGTGCTTCAGGTACTGGAGCAAATCCTCGCTTAGTCAGAGGGTGGCCTCCTGTGGCAGTCACCATGTTGGCCCAACGGGGATAAGCCTCTTTATTTGGATGGAATTCCAGTGCCCGATGATTGTTCGTGGCAGCTGCGCTATGCACGTTGGCCATAAAGGAAACCGGGGTGCCCGCATAGTGAAGCACATGCTTAATGTCATGGTCTTCTGCGTAATCGCCAATCAACTTGGTTTCTAGAATACCTCCCGCGGTGGCCAAATCCGGATGTACATAATCCACCGCTTGGGCGTTGCACAAAACTTTAAAATTCTCGCGGGCAAATATGCTTTCCCCCGTAGCAATGGGGGTATGGATGCGTTGTCGAAGGGCTTTCAAGTCTTCTGTTTTCATCCAGTTAATCGGCTCCTCGATCCAGGCCAGCTTAACCTTCTCCAGGGCTTTGGCCTGCCGGGTCATGTTATCCAGATTGCGGCCGACAAAGTGATCTGCAGAGAGAGGCATGTCATCGCCCACGGCCTCACGGACCATCTGCAGATAATCGGTGATCAGGGCGAGACCTTTATCCGTTAGCATACCTGCCTTGCGCGGATTCTGCGTGCCCGGCACATCGTCCAAGATGCGGAAGACCCTCAACATCTTGAGCCAGGTAAAGCCCTCTTCAACCCGGGCTAGCACTTTGGATCGGATCATATCATGGTCTTTGTCCGAAAAGGTATCTCCGTAGAGCCGAACCTCATCTCGGTATTTTCCGCCCAGTAGTTGCCAAACGGGTACACTATAAGCTTTGCCGGCCAGGTCCCAGAGAGCCATGTCTACGGCGCTAACGCCACCGCCTAGTCGGTTGTGCCCCCCAAAGGGCTTCACCAAGCGAAAGAGCTTTTCTACGTTGCAGGGATTTTGTCCAAGCAAGAGGTGTTTTAACGTGAGAGCATGTTTCACCTCTCCTCCATCGCGTGTCTCCCCATAGCCATAGATATCCTGATTGGTATCCAAGCGAATGATGGAACACGCCCGCCCCATATGTTCCACGGTAACATAGCGCATGTCGGTGATCTTGAGTTTCGAGGGACTTGAGGCGCGGTTCACATTCGTTGAAGCAGCGGCGACCGAGTCTTCGATAGGAGCCCCCAGCATGCCGCCCAGAGCGACGCCTCCAAAGAGCGATTTCCTAATGAAAGAACGTCGATTTTCTTGAATCATAGATGCGTTCGATTGCTTAGAGTTTCGTAGGGTCATCCGAGCGGATGGCCAGAATGATCGAATGCTCTTCACCCTCTTTATTGAGGCTGTAAAATCCGACCTCCGTGCCCGCAGCCCAGTAGAATGCATCGCCTACTTGGCTGGGGTGCCGCTCTACGTTTCTGTATGCGTCCAGGCCAGCTACCATGTATCCACTGCCTTGCAATACGAAATAGACCTCCTCTTGTGAGGCGTGGCGATGCGGATTGTTCGTTCCGTTTGGAGCAAAATCCATGATGAACAAGCTCTTCATATTCTTAGCTGAAGCCAGTCGATCTCGCGTACTGAAGGTATCACCCATAAGAAGCTTGTACTGAGTCGTGGGACCATGGCTCCCTAGGATTTGCAGCTCAACTTCGTCGGCGTTCGCTATATTGAGACCCGCTTTGGGTTTATAGTCGGCGTCCTTCATCAGGTGATAGCCCATGAATAGAACCTTGATCACACCATCTGTTTCATTGGCGATGCCGTGCTTCACGCCGGCTGGAACGTAAAGGAAGTCATTCGTCCGGAGCGATCCTCGCTCATTTCCATAAATAAGAGTTCCGTTTCCCACGGTGACATAGAGTACGTATTCTTCATTTGGTCGGCTGATGATGGCGCTGGCTCCACCTGGACCGACAGTCAATTCGCCCATCCGGCTGATGCCATTTAAATAATGTGCGTCTTTGTCACCCTCGCCGAATATCGATTTGTAGGCAGTGTTTTCCGAATCGGCCGTGAGATCCGCGTCCGTGTAGTTCAAGTTGGGAACATACCTTGAAAGGTACAGCTGTTGCTCGTGAGCCCAGATGACTGGAGAAGTGCAAAGAATGGCTAGCAATAGAAAACGCTCCATATTTATAGCCAGTATTGTGGTTTTGCCTCCAGCTAGTCGAGCGGCAATTGCAAAAAACCCATAGTCCTGTCCCTTGCTGGAAAAGGGGAAAATGCCGTGAATATCGCTTAGCTTGCGATCTCAAGACAAGCGG
>DKNL01000110.1:724-10258 GCA_002474325.1 Opitutales bacterium UBA7389 | reverse complement strand
AACCTTCCGGGATGGGCTCCTCAGCATACTGCGTAGGATCCGGAAACCGTCCGAGACGAGCATAAATTGTATTCACTTTTCCGATATATCCATTTCGAACTAGTTCCGCAGCCTTGCGAAACGCTCGCTCCGACCGCTGCTGAGAACCAACCTGCAAGATGCTTCCATAGCGGCGACCGACTTCGCGCATGACTTTGCCTTCCTCAATGGTCAGCGTCATAGGCTTCTCTACATAAACGTCTTTTCCATTCTTCATGGCTTCAATAGAAGTCTGAGCATGCCAATGGTCTGGCGTTCCCACGACCACCGCATCCACATCCGAACGGTCCATCACATCCTCGTAATACTCGTATTTAGCGCAATCCCGGCCTTGCAGTTCCTTGATCTCCGCCATGGCGGGATCGAGCTTGCGCGAATCTACATCACAAATGGCCACCACTTCGACTTCTTCAATGCCAGCATGGTACTTTCGATGGCCATTCATGATCTTACCATGGCCAATCAGACCCATGTTTATGCGGCTATTGGGAGCAGTGTATTTTGGGCTAATTCCAAGCACGCTAGCCGGCAAAACCATGGGGGCGGAAATGGCGGCGGCCGACTTCAGGGATTTCTTTAGGGCTTCGCGACGAGATATTTTGTTCATCTTTTCAAACGGGTTTTCGAATTCCAGTTGTACGATCATCAAAAAAGGGGCAAAGCCAATTCGCCAGAAAATTTTTTGAGTGTAGGCATATTTCCGCAGCGATAAGTGACTTGAAGAAAAACTAGAAATTCGGTTCTCATCAGTGCCCTCCGGGCAAATCCTCAACCGATCAGCAGGACCAGACAAGAGTCCCGTAAACGGGCGTAAAGGACTAATTCTTGATTAACCCTCGTCCCGAGAACGAACATATGCGTCAACTTATCCCCACTAACGAAGAATTCAAGTTTCCAAACGAACTGTAGGAGCGGCTTTACGCCGCGATTTTACTTGCTCTATTGTATAATCATCGCGGGATAAACCCGCTCCTACGCTCGGCTGCAACTTCAGTTGACGCAAATGCGGCTTGGAGGGATCTTCGTCCCGCTAGCGGGATCCACCGAAAGTTCGCTTTCCATATTTAGTGCAGCAACACGCGAACGCGAGCGCCACCTTAAAACGCCGGGTGTCGACTGAAAAACCAATTTCAATTACTCAGGCAAGATGCCCACACTAATCCTCTATCGATCCCGTTGCTTGATGGTGAGGATGAGCGACTCAGTCTTGTTGAAACCAGGGGGAGGCTTGAATCGGGCTAGGCGATTAAAACCTTCGACCACTTTTTGATCGTAGATGCTATCGCCGCTGGATGCCAAAACGTGGACACCGGAAATAATACCGGTCGGGCCTAAACTGAATTGGACCTTGGTCTGCAAGGGATTAGCCTCTAACGGATGAATTTCGATGGAATTGAGAACGGCTTGCACGAGCTGGCTAAAGTAGGAGTTGAGCCGATTCTGATCGGTGGCGCTAAACGAATCTATCGCGGTTTGCGGCAAGGTGATCTGATTCGGTAACTGATTAAGATTTTCCCTCAGGCGATCCACTTCTCGCGATAGATCGTTGTTGCGTCTAGTTTGAGGCTTTCGCTCAGGCACGCGTTGACGGGGAATGGGGTTCGTCTTCTGGAATTCCTCGAAATTAACGACTTCGCGAACAGGTTCGGGATCGCTTTCAACCGGGATCGTTTCTTCTGGCCTAGGCTCAGGCTCGGGAGGCAACTCCGGAATTTCCGGGTCTGGAATGTCGTCTAGACTCGGCAGGTTCATTTCTGGAGGTGTATATTCTATTTGAGGCCTCACCTCTGCAGGAGCAGCCACCATGGGCGAGTATAACTCAAAGATGAGTTCCTCCGGCTCCTTTTCCGGCTTGAGCATCGATAGGATAATGAAAAAGACGATCAGTGCGAAGTGAAGACTTGCCGAAAAAATCAAAGGGCCTTTGAGATCGAAATACACCGCTTTGGATATGGGATGTTGCTGAAACGCCCTACTCCTCAGGCCGCGTAATCAAATTGATCCGCTTCAACTGGTTTTGTTTTAACAAATCCAGCAAGGTCACTACGTTTTGGTAAGGCGTATCCGCATTGGCACGAATAGCCAGCACCGGCGGATCCGCCATCACCCCGAAACGGTTTAGTTCGTTTTCCAGCTCCAGTCTGCCTACGGGATTTCCATCCATCTGGTAGCCTGCATCCGTGACTAGAATATCTACGGTACTGGAAATCGCGGTGGCTGGAGCCTTCGAGGCTACCGGTAAATCGATTTCCATCAATTGCTCCTTCTCGATCAGAGGCGTGCTGATCATGAAGATGATAAGCAGGGCAAAACCCAAGTCGATCAGAGCGGTGACATTGAGCTCGGAATTTGCCTCCAGGGAACGCTTTCTGTGAAAGGAATGCGGCATGGCGAATCGCTAGCGGCTCTCCAACTCGATCATATCCGCCAGAGCGCTAGCGAAATTCTCTAGCTCTGTAACCAAAACCTTGGTACGCGTTAGCAGATAATTATATCCAAAAACCGAAGGAATGGCCACGCACAAGCCAGCCACCGTCGTCAACAAGGCTCCAGAAACACCAGGAGCCAAATTCTGCAAGGTAGCGGTCGCTTGCAAACCCACTCCTCCGAAAGCGTCCATAACGCCCCATACCGTTCCTAGAAGGCCAAAGAATGGGGCCCCAGATACAATCGTAGCCAAGAAAACCATACTGGATTCGTAGGCCAGCGTCTTGTTAGCCAAGGCTCTTTGCAGTGCGTTCTCCAAATGCTCTACCCGAGCCGCCCGGAGCTGCTCGATGCTCTCGCCCGCTTTCGGCTCTATCCGATGATAGGCCTCGACGGCGGCCAAATACAAAGCGGCATAGGGCACGCGCTTGGGGGCTTTAAATGTCGCTGGAGCGTGCAGTATTGAGTTTAAGCGATGAAGCGATTGTTCGAAACCCAAATTGAAAAGCCGCAAACGCTTCAATTCCCAATATTTCCCGAGCATTACCGCCCACGCGCAAACACTGAAAAAAGCCAACGCAAAGATGATGGCCTTTCCGGCAGGGTTACTTTGACTGAAGTAGGTGAAAACGTTCGGGCCGCCCGCGGCAACGATAACTGAGTGTGCGTCCATCTAAATTGGCTTTGTGTCTATCATGGACCGGCTATTTCGCCAGAACCAATTCTTTGAAACCTGGCCGACTCCAGGGTTCAATAAATTTCAGTCAAAGGAGAGCAAAATTAACACTTGTTTCGCTTCTGGTAGAATTACGATTGCTCTGCTATCAAACCTTCCTCTAATTCCCTCCCCTATCCCTAATACACGACTGATTCATGGAATACGTACAACGCGCTTTAAAAGAACTGCAGGAAAAACGAGGCAACCAATCCGGCAAGCAAGCAATGGTCGGCTTGGATGGCTTCGTGGATACTATTATCCACCTCGTCGCCAAACGGCATGGTCTTGGCGATGACTTTTCCCGCATTCAAACGATCGAGGACTTCGGCAACCGGATCCTCGCCGCCGCTGGCAAGAGCGCGAATATCGAGATGTATCCTAAGATGGAAAAGCTCGGCGGCAATGGCCCAATCATGGCCAACGCCCTCTACGCAACTGGATTGCCTGTGACTTACGTCGGCGCCCTCGGAAAACCAGCGGTGCACCCGGTTTTCGAGGATTTCGCCCGAAAAACCAATGCCGTCTGCGTTTCTGATCCCGGGTTTACCAACGCGTTGGAATTCAACGACGGGAAGATCATGATGGGGATCACCAACACGCTGGAGAATGTGACCTATAAGTCCATTCTCGAAAGTATGGGAGAAGGCGCCTTCATGGACCTGTTAGCTAAGTCCAGCCTGATTTCTCTAGTAAATTGGACCATGATCCCTCGAATGAACGCCATCTACCAGGCCATGACGGATCGTATGCTTCCCAGTCTACCTCCAATGGAAGGGGGGCGCATTTTCTTCTTCGACTTGGCCGATCCGGAAAAGCGGGCCCAAAGCGAGCTAGTCGAAGCCTTACACGCCATCGCCAAGTTCCAGAATTTCGGCAACGTTACGCTCGGTCTAAACTTGAAGGAGGGGCAGCAAGTGAGCGACGCATTTAACCTAGGTGAAAATGGTGAAGGCAACGAATCGCTGAGGCGCTTGGCAAAAAAAATCAGGTCCGAGCTCAATATTAGCACCGTGGTTGTTCATCCGACCCGCTGCGCGGCTTGTGCCACCAAGACCGGCGAATGGTGTATCGACGGACCTTATGTTGAGAGCCCGAAGATCACTACTGGAGCCGGGGACCACTTTAATGCCGGGTTCACTACTGGCCAGCTCCTGGGACTTTCACCAGAAGCCTGTCTGACGGTCGGCGTTTCGGTTTCCGGCTACTACGTACGCACGGCAATAAGCCCCTCACTAAATGATATCGATAGTTTCTTAAGAAACTGGTAAGGATTCAGAAATGACACAATCAGCCGCCATAACCGGTAAATTATTCACTTTCGAAGGCTCGGAAGGCAGCGGCAAATCGACCCAAATTGAATTACTGGCCGACGAGTTGGAGGGCATGGGGCACGAGGTCATGGTTACTCGCGAACCGGGCGGAACGGAAATCGGCGAGGAAATTCGGCATTTGCTCATCCACAATTCGGCGGGCGACGCCATGGTACCCGAAACCGAACTGCTCTTGTTCGCCGCAGCTCGAGCCCAACTCGTGCGGGAACTGATGGTTCCCGGTCTGGAGAAAGGCAAAATAATCCTCTGCGACCGTTTCCTCGATTCCACAACAGTGTACCAAGGGGCGGCACGCAGCATATCGTCAGATCCCGTTAGCTACATCAACCAATTTGCGATCGCCGGCATCACACCCGACCTGACCTTCATTATGGATGTTCCCGCTGAGGAATCCATCGCCAGAGTTAAACGCCGCGTTTCCGATCTCCCCGATCGCATGGAGCAAGAGAACGTCGATTTCTACAAAAAGGTAAGGGAAGGCTACTTGCTACTAGCCCGCTCCCTCCCGGAACGCTTTCATGTCGTAGATGGCACGCGAGCCCTGAAGGATAACCAAGAAGATATTCTTAAAACAGCTCTGGAGCACCTCTAGGTAATTCTTCGAAGCGCCTCTTCAAAAGTGACCACAAGCATAGGCCAGGAATCGCCCTCCGCTCTTATTGACCGAGCGATTCAGGAGAACCGGCTCGCCCATGCACTACTTATCTATGGTCAAAACTTAAAGAGGATCGAAGCCTTCGCCAACGACTTGGCCAGCAAACTCGTCGATAGCCAATTGAGCGAAGGAGGACTCGACTGGCATCCCGATGTCTTCGCCCTTCGTCCATCAAAGAAATCTCGGATCATTTCTGTAGATGATACGAGGGAGCTCATTCGGAATATCCAGCATTCACCTCATAAGGCGGAACGGAAAGTGGCCTTCATTCACGAAGCCGATCGCTTTAATCCGAGCGCAGCCAACGCCTTCCTGAAGACTTTGGAAGAGCCTCCGCTGAATACGAATATTCTGCTGCTAACGACACGACCGCACTCGCTGATGGCCACCATACGCAGCCGATGCCAGCTGTTTCGATTGCCGACAGACGCTCACGAAGTCGAGGATGCCCGGACCCTCGAGTGGCTCGATGATTATCGTCTTTTGCTATCGAATATGCTTTCCAAGCAACCTTCTGGCAAATCCACGATCCCACACTATATCATAGGAATTTACGGTCTTATCGAAAGATTCCGCTACATCATCGAAGCCATTACCAAAGAGACGTGGAAAGCCCAATCCAAGAAACTGCCAGAAGATCTGGATGATGATGAACGAATCGCCATGGAGTCGCGTATCAGCATTTCGCTACGTCATGAGTTTCTATCAGCGATTGAACAAGCCACGGAGCGCTTCACGCGAGATGCGCTCGCCAATCGACCTGAGGCTGCAAGCAAGCTCGTTAAATCCATAAAGGAACTCGAAAGAGCCAGCGGGCTTCTTCGCTTAAATTTGCGGCCCGAAACCGCTTTGGAAGCCTTTCTGCTGAAGGCCCTGCGGATTTGGTCTGCCTGACTTGCCTCGACAGAACCGACTTTGCCTAGGCGTAATTTCGACCGCCAGCAAAATGCGAATTGGCTGCGCTCCCGCAAAAGAATGCCACATTCCAGGTATGATTGGGTGCGAGTATGTCACTTACTGCGGCGAACTTTCCGGTATGCCTTTCCAAGCCTTCCAACAGCGAGTCCACGAGATTCTCGATTTTGTAGGTATGGGCCAAGATCGGTATAGAAAAATGGATACCTAATCAATTGGGATGAAGTAGCGCATCAAGATCGCCCAAACTTTGGTGCACAATCCTAATTTGATATTCCTCGACGAACCTACCATCGGCCTAGATCTAAAGGGATAGGAAATCATCTCGGAACTAATCGACCGGATCGAGAAGGAGTCTCGCGGAAGCGTGGTTCCTTCTTCTCATCTTCTCCACGGCGTAGAAAAGATATGCAACCGCTTAGTGATTATATCGCAAGGACTCTCACGACAAACTGGAGGGACTCAAAAGCACCCATCGGAATCATTTATCATCTTGTTATTGAAAAGCTCATTGGAAACTTGCCAGCGCTTGCCTCCTAGATATCCATTCTCAGGACTTTGAAGTTTCTGTTGTATTCAATACCTGTATATACTATGGAATTAAACCAGCCAGCAATTCTCTTCGACTTCGGGTATATTTTCATCACCACCATAATCGCTCTCACAATCGGAATCGTCGTATTCACCAGCAAGAAGTATGCGATCGGTTCGGAGTGAAAATCCCCAGAAAAGAAACCTGAGGCGTCCAGGAATGCCGATTTGTGGTCGCTCGGAAATTGCCCGCTACTAGGATCGCGAAAAATCTGGCTTTAACTCAAAACCGATTTGAGTGCTTCAGTGAGCCGGTCTACTGATGTTTCGCAGGCATTCCCAGCCATCAGTCCGATACGCCAAATTTTTCCGGCAAGCGGACCCAAGCCCGCTCCCACTTCGATCCCATGCTCCATGAGCAGTTTCGACCGCGCCTCCGCATCATTAACTCCATCCGGCAAATACAATGTCGTTAAAGGATTCAGTCGCTCGCCTTCCGGCACAACCGGCTCAAAACCGTAAGCCACCATTTCCGATCGCAAGTATTCCGCTGCTCGGGCGTGACGATTCCATCTGGATTCCAAACCTTCTTCCAATATTTCCTTTAGGCCCGCATCCAAAGCGAACACCATGCTGATGGGAGCTGTATGGTGATAACTCCGCCCGCCATCCCCATCGATATAAGAAAGAATCGCGTCCAAATCGAAATAGAAGCTCGGGGTCGGCTTCGACCGGTTCCGATATACCTCCAATGCTCTTGGAGAAACGGTAACTGGCGCTAGGCCGGGAGGAACGCCCAGGCATTTTTGCGTACCCGAGAATACGATATCCGCTCCACATTTATCCACGTGAACCGGCATTCCTGCCAAAGACGTGACGCAATCCATAAACAACAACGTACCCGTCTCGCGGCAAACGTCTCCCACCCCGTTCATCGGTTGATAAACGCCGGTAGACGTTTCTCCGCTCACGAGGGCAGCGACTTTCGGATACTCACGCCTGATTGTATCTCGAAATTCGTTTAGGTCGATCGCTCTACCCCACTCCTGTTCGACTTTGACAACACGAGCCCCGAGCTTTTCTGAAAGAGAAGCCACTCTTCCACCGAATACACCGTTCACACCGACGACGATCGTATCGCCAGGCTCCAGGAAGTTGGCCAATAGAAACTCCATCCCAGCGCTCCCAGTAGCGGAAATGGGAAAGGTAACCGAATTCTCAGTGTCAAACACGGTTCGCAGCTGCGACTTAACCGATTCCATAACCTCCAAGAAGCGAGGATCCAAGTGACCAAAAAGCGGTCGAGAAAGTGCTTCGAGGACATTTTCAGATACATTGCAGGGGCCAGGACCCAGTAAAAGCGTTCCTGATACACTAGTATTCACGACTTGATTGAGGGAGAAAAATTTATTGCGGCAGAAGGCGACCAATATAGTTCGTATCCAGTTACATTGACAAAGGAAAAAACGCTTAATCCGCAGAATTTGAAGTCCAGACTCGATCTGCTTGGAGTATCCGCACGGCACGACCTCAAGGCGGCGATCAAAAAAAGCCGCTTTTGAATGAATTCATTTCAAGCTTAACCGAGTATATGGACTTGAAATATAGGTGAGGTAGGTGTTCGGTCCGCGGTGGATTGTTTTGAGGTGATTCGTGAAGAAGTCGATGTGTGTCGCACCTGATTCAATTTCGATTTGAGCCGTCCACGTTGCTGGCTGTTGACCGGGTTTCATATCTTTCCATTGTTTTTCTGGAAAGAGTTCTCGGATGTAGGCTGAACTCCCATCGGGGCCTCGGTCGTACATCCACCAAATGCGGCCACTTTCTTCGTGGGAATCGGGCTTGAAGATAACGGTTATGTTTATCGTGTTATTATCTTTATGATACGAAACTTCTGGAGGTTCTAGCAAGGGTTCGCCGCCAAAGAAGTGATTGAGGAGAAATGCGGTGAGGTTTTGCTCCTTTAGCTCGGCACTGTCGGGGCGATTTTTTTTGCCATGTCCCGAGTTTATTCGAAGATATGTTGGGATTTCAGGGTAATGGCTTCCACCCCAAGAGAGATCATAGGCAACCATATCGTGGGTTCCAGGGTGAAATAGAAGATCAACGTTTCGATTGGCAAGTTGAGTGAGGTTTCGAGATATGAATATTTGATCGGATATTCGGTTCGCTAGTTTTCGAATGTCTTCCCAACTGTGTCCGGCAGCGATTGCTTCTTTAGTGTAGTTAGGTCCAAATGTTCCGCCTAGAAAATTATGTGGCTTGAAATCAGGATCATTTTGGTTGTACCTATTTAATGCCTCCCATGCTTGCGGATCGCAGAGTCGAAGGGGGGATTCCCATGGGGGCGAGACGCTAGCGTGTAGAGCAGAAAAGCGAGTATCGGCTATAAGGGCGACAGAAGGCGATGCTCCGTTTTTTGAACCGCCAGAAAGAGCTATTTTCCCTTTTTCGAAGTAATGGCTCTCGGCGTAGGCTGCCGTCGTGGCCCGCATGAGAATGGCGGGCCAACCCCAATATTGTATTGAATAACGCGTTTCTAGTGTATCTATAAAGCGATTACGCATCTGGTTTCCTACGTCACTTTCTCCGTAGGTTCTCGGTTCTTGGACAATAGTATGAACCAAACCAATTCCGCCCTTAATCAGTTCTATGTCTACGCCTCTGATTCCGGTGTCGCTTTCGAATTGTTTGAGATTATGTCCGCCAGTTAGATGGAAACCCTTCGCCTTTCCGTTGGCTGGTACGATGAAACGGACGGGAATCCGGAGATCTCTTCCCGGCCAGAGTTCACCTACGCTTATCGTTATGGATTTTTGGCGTGTAGAAATAGGGCCATTGACAATGTGCCAATCCTGAAGGGTTTCCGGTTTAAGTGTACTGGCATCGCGAATCTCTTCCATATTGAATATCGAGTC
>DKNL01000110.1:0-326 GCA_002474325.1 Opitutales bacterium UBA7389 | reverse complement strand
CTTTTTCATTCCAAATGTGGGCTACAGTCGGATAATTTGATGACAAGCGTATTGTTGCGAAGACTAAGGGCGTCGAGTAATCGCCACGTCTTCGCCAACTCAAGACGAGCTTCATCGGAGCGAAAAAGCATCTGCTCATCAAACTTGCCCCGGTTGTTCTTGAAGTAGAATGTTAACGCGGAATCTCCAACTAACTCTACTTAAAAACTCTAAATGTTCCATAAGTCGTTAATTATAATGGTGGAGGGGTGGGGGTTGTTCGAGCAGCAGACTCTACATTAGTATTCATCAACTGCCCCCAGAAAAAAATGTCGCCCTATCGGCCA
>DKNL01000040.1 GCA_002474325.1 Opitutales bacterium UBA7389 | reverse complement strand
TCCAAGCCGGGAATATTGAACATAACTGACATGCAACGCCAGTCTGGCAAGCTCACCGTAGTTACCATGGAGGGATGGAACCGATACATGAGCTGGCCCATGTTAGGACTGAAGTGGATCGCTCCCTCACCGAATATTCCCGATTTTCACGCAGCCGTTGGATACGCCATGACAGGTCTCGGTGCTCAACTGGGGAATTTCAAACACGGGATCGGAAGCGAATACCCATTTCGAATATTGACCCATAAGAACGCGACGCTCGAACAACTGGAACGCGAACTAAGCCGACGGTCCATCCCAGGTATTCAATTCGAGCGGAAAATGTTTGGCGGGAGCAATACCGGACTGTACGTAAAAGTTACGGACTGGAGAGCCTGGCGTCCAACGGAGCTCAGTTTTCACATGATGCAAATTACTGCCCTCTTTGACCCCGCAAATCCATTCTCGAGCGCGCCCAACACTCAAATGGAGTTATTTAATAAGCATGTGGGCTCTTCAAGCTGGTGGAACGAAATATCCAGAAAAGGGGCGCAAGCGAACCGGGCCGGCTTCATTGGCGTTTGGGAACGTCAAGCGAAGCAGTTCCAGATTCAGAGCCAAGCCTACTGGCTATACGACTGAAGCTAATCTCCAAGTATTCAACCCTCAATCTGGTCTATTCTGTATTCAGGCAATACCTACCACTTATCGGACTCGCTCTTGGAGTGATTTCAAAAAACTCGAATTGGCATCCAGCAGGCTCGCAACAACATTTCTCATTGATTCCAAAGATCGAATAGGTCACAAAATCCATTCGCTTAGGAATTTCGCATCGTTAACCCCTTTTTCTGAAAAATCGCTATGTCACGTTCTGTCACATTATTCACCGGCCAATGGGCCGACCTATCTATTAACGAGCTCGCTCCCCTCGCGAAAGAAATGGGCTACGATGGCCTTGAACTCGCTTGCTGGGGTGACCACTTCGATGTGGATCAAGCAGCTCGGAGCAAGAAATACTGCAAAGAAAAATGGGAGCTACTCTCCGACCACGGGCTCACTTGCTTCTCTATCTCCAATCACCTCGTCGGCCAAGCGATTTGCGACAACATCGATGAGCGCCACAAAGCGATCTTACCTCCCGATGTTTGGGGCGATGGCAAACCGGAGGGTGTTCGTCGGCGAGCTGCTCGAAAACTAATTAAGACCGCCAAGGCTTGCCGCAAGTTTTTCGACCTCAAACCAGGACGAAAAAAGAGGGACGACTTTCCAGCCGTCGTCAATGGCTTCACCGGTTCCTCCATTTGGCATGCCCTTTACGCCTTTCCTCCAACCGATCAAGCCTATCTGGAGAAAGGCTTTCAGGACTTCGCCAATCGTTTCATCCCGATTTTGGATGAATTCGATAAAGTCGATATCAACTTCGGACTAGAAGTTCACCCAACGGAAATCGCCTTCGACATCGCCTCGGCAGCCCGAGCAATTAGCTCGCTAAAAGGGCACAAACGATTCGGTTTCAACTATGACCCGTCTCATCTGGGGTACCAAGGAGTCGACTACGTTAAATTCATCCGAACCTTTTCAGATCGTATCTATCATGTTCATATGAAAGATGTTTGGTGGGGTCATGGAAATGGCGATACAGGAGTATTCGGAGGACACACCGATTTCGGAGACCCGAGACGCTACTGGGACTTTCGGTCACTTGGCCATGGGGATATCGCTTTCGAGGATATCATCGTCGCCCTCAACGATATCAAGTATCAAGGTCCGCTATCCGTGGAGTGGGAGGATATTCGCATGGACCGCGTCCACGGAGCCACAGAGGCATCCGCCTTTGTCCGTTCGGTTGACTTCCCTTCCAGCGACGTCGCGTTCGACTCGGCGTTCGACAAGGAGAACCAATAGACTCAAGCGTATACGAATTATGAGTACAAATGTAGCTATTATTGGAGCTGGCGGCATGGCCCAATACCATATTGATGGATTTAGGCAGGCCGGGGCGGAAATTGTCGCTATAGCCGACCTAAACGAAGAGGCCGCGAAAGCGACCGCTAAAAAGTACGGAGTGGGCCAGACATTCGGCTCAGTCGAAGCGATGTTCGATGCCCTGCCGGATCTCGATGCCGTATCCATCATCGTTCCCAACAAATTTCACGCCCCTTTGGCGATACAAGCGCTTAACGCGGGTAAGCATGTATTCTGCGAGAAGCCTCCTGGCCTCAACGCGGACGAAGTTCAGCAGATGAAATCGGCTTCTGAAGCTGCATCAAAGCATTTGATGTTCAACTTCAACAATCGGGCCAGGCCAGAATCCTATGCCATGATGGAGTATGTCGAGGATGGAACTATCGGAAACATTAATTCTGCCCAGGCGAAGTGGATACGCCGTACGGGAATTCCCGGCTTTGGCGGATGGTTCACAAATAAAGGGCTTTCCGGGGGAGGTCCGCTAATCGATCTCCTACATATGGTGGATCTTTCTATGCATCTTATGGGGTATCCTGAACCTGCGTACGTAATGGGCAATACTTTCTCCGATTTCATCACTGACAAGAACTTCAAAGGGCCATGGGGAATTCCCGACAACGCTCAAGGCGTCAATGACGTTGAAGCGGCCGCCCATGGATTCGTCACATTCAAGACCGGACAGACTCTGAGTCTACAGGTTTCTTGGGCTGAACTCGTTAAGCGTGAAGAAGTATCGGTCATATTCCAAGGTACTGGGGCCGGCGGGAAAATCGAACGTCTATTCGGGATTGATGGGCTAGATGAAACCTGCATCGACAGCTGTGAGTTGTACGTCCAGGAGAACGGCAATTCAGTCAATCGCGACATCATCGTGGATACCTGCGAGGATATGGGCAGATCTCGTTCGGCAGCTAACTTCATCTACACGATTGAGGGTAAAGAAGAGCCGCTCAACACCCCTGATCAAGCGGTATCGCTTATGAAGATTATCGACGCGATCTATGAGTCTGCCAAATCCGGCAACCCCGTCGCCTGTTAAATCAAACGGAGAAAGATTCTATGAAAAGAAAATTGAAAATGGGCATGGTTGGCGGGGGGCGCGGTGCGTTTATCGGAGCCGTTCATCGTATGGCCGCCAATCTTGACGGGCAAATCGAACTCGTTGCCGGCGCCTTCTCATCAGACCCAAAAAAGTCGCAACTTTCAGGCAGAGACTTTTATCTCGATCCTTCAAGAGTTTACGGATCTTACGAGGAAATGGCCAAGAAGGAAGCCGAGCTTCCATTAGGCGAGCGTATCGACTTTGTCAGTATCGTCGTACAAAACCACTTACACTTCGCAGTGGCCAAATGCTTTCTCCAAGCGGGTTTCAATGTCATCTGCGACAAACCGCTCGCCTTCGATATGAGTGAAGCTAGGGAGCTTCGACGCATCGTAAAAAAATCAGGGAAGGTGTTCGCTCTAACCCATAACTATACTGGATATCCTATGGTCAAGGAGGCCAAGGACATGGTCCGTAAAGGGAAATTGGGCCGCATCCTAAAGGTAGTTACCGAATATCCACAGGGGTACGCGACTGGCGATATTCTAAGCAAAAATAGCGGCAAAATCGCCTCGTGGAGAACCGATCCGAAAGTTGCTGGAGCCTCAAATTGCATGGGCGATATCGGTACCCACGCGGACAATCTAGTTGGGTACATAACCGGATTGGAGATCGATCAAATCTGTGCAGAGCTAACTACCTTCGTGCCTGGTCGCAAGCTAGATGACGATGGGAACATTCTGGTTCGCTATAAAGGGGGTGCCAAAGGCGTCCTCTATGCATCGCAGATTTCCAACGGCGACGAGAACAATCTTAACATTCGCGTGTACGGAGCCAAAGCCTCTCTGGAATGGCATCAAGAAGACCCCAATGAGCTGATCGTTAAGTATCACGACAAGCCGCGACAGATTCTTCGACGCGGAAACGACTACGTTTGCAAGGCCGCTGCTGAAAATACTCGCACGCCATTCGGGCATCCTGAAGCGTTTATCGAAGCCTTCGCCAATGTGTATCTGGCTGCTGCTAAATCCATTGCCGCAGAAGTGAGCGGCAGAAAGCTTCCAAAGAATCCCGATTTTCCGACCGTCGAAGACGGGCTCCGCGGAATGGCTTTTATAGCTACCGCGGTTAAAAGCTCTCAGAGCAAAATGAAGTGGACAAAAATGGTTCGCCACTAGTGTTCCTTCACCACTAGCTGCTAATTTCAGCCGCAAATCCGCCCTGTTCGCGGGTTGGCGATTTTCCAATATCCACATATTCTCGAATCGTTTCGAGAAACGCGCTCGCACCAGACGAAAGATAACGGCGCTCGTGTGTCAAAGCGAACAGTAGCCTCGACATCTTGGCGGACTCCAAAGGCTTGAATACAACGTCGTGCGGCGAAACATCTTCCCGAGCCGTTTCAGGTAATATGGCCAAACCCAAGCCGCAATGCACCAAGGCCTTCGCCGTATTCACTTGGGAACACAAGCCGGCGATATCAGGCTCGAAATCATTGAGCTCAAAAAACTCGATCACCTTTTCCCCCAGCGTAGGAGACTCTCCAATCAGTATCAGCCTTTCATGTTTCAGTTCTTCCAAGGAAATAGCTTTCTTGCTGATCAATGAGTGGCCTAAAGGAACAACCAAATTCAAAGACTCTCGCAGTATTGGCTCTGCAAATACGTTTGCGGTTTTTCCAGAATAGGAAGAAATGACTACTTCGAGATCCCCATTAATAAGGTTTTCAAGCAAGGAGCGCCGAAGATTCTCATTCACTTGGATTTTCAGCTTTGGATAGCGATCCTTGCAGGTTCTTAGTACAGGAGACAGTAGCTTCGGCGATACTGAGGGCGTTACTCCGATCTGTAGTGTTCCTTTTGGCTCCCCCGCCCCTTCCTGGATCTCTCTCAAAGCGTTGTCGGCTTCCATCAGAATATTCCGAGCCCTCTTCTCGAAATAGGATCCAGCTACGGTGAGCTCTATCCGCCTGCCCAATCGATTGAATAATCGATCTCCCAGCTCATCTTCTAGCTTAATGATCTGAGCGCTCAGCGACGGTTGAGATACGTGGCAGTGCTCGGCCGCCCGGGTGAAATTCTTCTCCTCTACTACAGCCAAAAAGTATCTGAGCTGATGCATTTCCATAGTTTTAAACTATTATTTCCATACATAATAAGTATTTCAAGTTATAACTAAAATGCGCGATAATGATCAACGTCAGAAAACACTGACCGAAAAATGAACACACAGACGAAAAGCAACCTAATCGCATCCATCATCCTGGCTCTCGTGCCATTCGGATTCCTGGGCCTTATCGGTCCATCCGGAGACCTCGTGGCGGGCCTGGCAGTCACCGCTGCTCTAATTGGCCTGGCATTTATGGATTTCAAGCAAAGAGCCTACTCTAGCTTTGAGCGAGGGACGCATCCTCGCTTCTGATGGAGTTTAGCTCAATTGACCTCGGTCAATGCTTCGAATCCAACGATGGAAGCGAGCTATAACTGAATAAGAAAACAAACCGGCGGTCGCCCAGCGAGGGCGGCCGCCGCGCAACTTGGCAAAATCGGTCACCGTCGAGTAAGAGGCTCGCTAGCAGTCTTCTACTAGGCTTTCGCCGAAAGATGCTGCCCTATTCTTTCACTCAAGCTAAGCTTTCCCTGAAGGTTGTAGCTTAATTTTTGTCGCACGGCATTCTTCAGTTTGGCCCGAGCGATCCGCTCCAGAGTCTCTCGCGATATATCGACCGTTTGAATAGGCTCGGAATTTGCCCGTTCAGCCGGTTTTTGTTCGTACCCTCGCGCTCCCTCACCCCTAGCCGAAGAAAGGTTCACTGAAATCGCATCCGAAAAAGCCACGCGTGCATACTAAGGATCCTTAGCGAATCGACAATAGAGTAAATTACTCAAAAACCAGTATTTTTGGCTATTTCCATGAACTCTGATCTCCAAGAATGCTGAGCTATTTTCCGAATTGGAGTAAAATCCATCCCCTCGATAGAGCGTTAGGTTTTCCACTGATCGACCTCTCCCTGAACAATCAGCCTCACAGAGTCCAATCTCAACCGGCCAGAACTTATCGCCATATCGATACCCGCAATCTCCTGTTTCGCAAGTTCGATTTCCTCCGGCAGGACATTCGGATTGATCCGCTTTAGGTCGATCAGCCTTTCCAGTTCTCCACCTAATGCTCCCTTCATTTGGGCCTTAGCTTCTTTCTTCAATAGATTAGATTCCTTCTCCGCAATCGCTTCGGCGGAATCGAGGAGGGTTGACAAGAACTCCTTGGAGAACCCCGAATCTTCAAGGAATCGATTGATCGATCCGTTCTGCAATTCAGATTCGATTATCTCTGTGTCTCGCTGGGCGCCCACGTCCCGCCCGCTAGCGTCAACGAGTACCCGTAGGGGAGTCGTTGCCATAAACCGTTCGACATGCAGCTTGGAATCAGCAACCGCATCCAGCACGAACACCGCATCCAGAAACAGATTCGATTCCTCCGAATCAAATAAGGCAAAACTGGAAACCCCCTTTTCGGAGTTTATCAGCAACTCCATAGATTCGTCAAAAAGCGGATGGTCCTTGGATATGAATCTGATATCTTCTCGGGCAATGGCTCGAGTGCGGTCGAACGTAGCAAGTAAGCCTTCTTCAGGAATTTGTGGATACGAGTCTATGTAAGCATGCCGTGAGTTGAGAAAGACATCTCCCCCTTCATGTTCCTCAATCCGCACCCCAAAAAGGTCCATAACTTCCCAAAGTAGCTCTTGAGCCCGATTGTCCGATTCCGCTTGCCGAATCTCCTCAATCACATTCTTGGCAATCCCTGGATCAAACGAATTAAGCTCGAGCAAGCGATCTCTGCCACGACGAAGCTTCTCATCCAGGGACTCTCTAAAAACCAGCGTTTCCTCAATCAACTTTTCTAGCCCGTCTCGATTTGATCGTGCTTTTGAGGACCCATACTCTATCGCTCCTTCAAGAGCCTTCTTTTCGAAGGCTTTTAGATATTCAGCCACACCATGAACGCAGCTTTCGAACGCGTCTAATCCTTGGTGATACCAATCC
>DKNL01000109.1 GCA_002474325.1 Opitutales bacterium UBA7389 | reverse complement strand
CAAACACTGACTTTAGAAGCGAATATTCCCGACAATGGCGAAACAACACGGACTCATCGCTAAATTCGATTCTCCCGCTGATATCATGCACGCGGCAGAGAAAGTACGAGATGCGGGATACAAGAACTGGGATGTCATCACACCGTTTCCTATCCATGGAATGGATCCCGCTATGGGCCTCAAGCGCTCCTTGGTGGGTCGATTCACGATTGTCGGTGGTACGATCGGGCTGACCACCGGTATGCTGATGATTTGGTTTACCGGCGCATCAGAGCTAAGTCTGCCATTCATGGATGGATACAAGCTCATTGTGGGCGGAAAACCATTTTTCAGCCCGCAATTCGCCTTTCCGGTCTCTTATGAGTTGACGATTCTATTCTCAGCATTCGCCTCCATTGGTGGCATGTTTATCCTGAATCGCTTGCCGCGGCACTACCACCCGTTTTTAAAATACAAAGACGTAGCCAAAGGAACGGACGATTCCTTTTTTCTCTACATCGAAAACGAGGATCCTCAATTCGATGAGGAAAAGACCCGCTCCTTCTTAGATGGGTTGAGTCCAGCGGAGGTAGGAGAATTGGAGGACTAATTTCGATGCGTTACGTTTATCTAATATTCATAGTTGGCGTCATCGGGGCCTTGGCGATTCTAGGTCCTCGAGGAGCCAAATCGACGCGCCCGCCGCTCGAAGTTTTTCCAGATATGGACCGGATGCCCAGGTATGACCCACAGGCTGAAAGTGCTTTTTTCTCGGATGGGCGGACGGATCGCTTGCCAGTGGAAGGCGCGGTAGCAAGGGGATCTTTTTACGAAAATGAATACTTGGCCACAGGTAGGAATGGCGAAAATTTCGGAAAGGGTTTTCCGATCGACGTTAGTAACGAAGCTATGGCCAGAGGAGAGGAGCGTTACAATATTTACTGCGCCGTTTGCCATGGAGCTGCGGGAGATGGAGATAGCATGACTAAGAAGTACGGCATGCTTACAGTAGCCAACCTAAATGATCAGAGATTGGTGGACTACACGGATGGACAGATCTACGACGTCGTAAAGAACGGTAAAGGCTTGATGCTAGGCTACGCGGATCGACTCTCTGTCGAAGATCGCTGGAATGTGGTGCTCTACGTTCGGGCCCTGCAGCGAGCCGCTAACGGCTCTGCTGATGATTTAACTCCTGCACTACGAGAGGAGCTTGGACTATGAGCCACGACTTTTCGCCAAACCCTGGAAAATGGCTTACACTAGGAATCGTGGGCCTCGTGATTTCATTAATCGGCTTCTTTGTCGACACGCAGATCGCTGCTTGGTCTTACTTGATCGGCCTGATTTTCGTTACGTCGATAGCGATCGGAATGCTTTTCCTGGTGATGATTCATCACATATTCGACGCTTACTGGTCGGTGATAGTCAGGCGACAGGCTGAACACTATTTGTCAGCACTTCCCTACCTAGGTATACTTTTTATTCCGCTTTTCGCTCTGACCTACTTGAAAGACCAAGGTCTCATTTGGCTTTGGATGGATCAGAGCGCATCACTGCATGGTCATGGAACGGTGGCCTCGGATATTCTTTATCAGAAGAAAACTTGGTGGTTGTCAGAAGCGTTTTTCTGGTTTCGGGCGGTAATCTGCTTCGCCGTATGGATCTACTTCGCTCGTATCTTCCGAAGAAATTCGTTTTCCCAGGACTCGGACGGATCGCCTAATCACACGTATTCAAGCCGCAAGCACGCTGCAGCGGGTTTGATTTTGGTCGCCTTGACGTGGACGGCAGCCGCCTTCGATTGGATCATGAGTTTGGAGTACCACTGGTTCTCCACCATGTTTGGCGTTTGGATGTTCGCCAGCGCAATGAGAGCGGCGACTGCGGTCATGATTCTCACATGCGCGTACCTAGTTGCCAAAGGGCCGCTCAAAGGGATATTCAACACCAAGCAATTGCACGATGTTTCCACCTTGGCATTCGCATTTACTGTATTCTGGGCGTACATTACCTTTTCCCAGTACTTCCTGATCTGGAATGCGAACATTCCTGAAGAAACATTCTGGTTCAACGACCGGGAGCAGGGAATTTGGTGGCCAATATCCATGATGCTGATTTTTGGATACTTTCTTTTCCCTTTCGTGTATATGCTTCAGTTCCCGCTGAAGACGAGTTTCCAGTCGATGACTTTCATGGCGATTTGGCTATTGTCCATGAATCTGCTCGATATCTTTTTCAACATAATGCCATCTTTGAAGGATTCCCACGGCGAGCCATTCCAGATGTTTTCCAGCACTCTGAATATCCTGTGGTACATCGGTGGCGTATTGGGAGCAGGAGGTATCCTTCTGTGGGCCTACTGGTCTAGTTATAGAAACACCAAGATTATTCCGATCAGGGATCCTCGCATTGAAGAGTGTCTGCACCACAACCACTAATTGAACGACGATGAGAGAAACCGTGCAAACGCCGACGAGAAGCTCCTTCCCGACGATAGTCGCCATTTTGGGAGCGTTCCTGATTTTCTATGTCATAATTAATCTTTCCTACGAAAGTCCCGATACCTCGGCTTTGGCCGAACCGGAAATCGAACGACCTTCGCTCGCTGAACACGAAGCTGTTCAATCTGACAAATTGACGGGCTATTCGGTAATCGACGCTGCATCGGGAAAAGTACGCTTGTCGATAGACAGAGCTAAGTCCCTAGTCGTTTCGGAAAACGCCGATTAGTTAATACGGTTAGCCAGCTTTTAATCGTAGTTGAAATTCAAATATGGGTTTTATCGACAGTATTTTTTCTTCGTTTCGCCCCGAGCTTTCAGGTGATGCTGAGAATCGCGAACGCGAATGGTCGCTCGATTGCGCTATTCGCTCTCCGCTCTTGTTGCTTATTAAATCCTCTTTGGTGTGGCTCGTCATCGCGACGATATTCGGTTTGATCGCCTCGATCAAACTCCACTCGCCAGGATTCTTCGCTGACTGTCCGATCTTAACCTATGGCAAGGTAGAGCCATTGTTTTGGAATTCCTTGGTGTATGGCTGGCTCTTTAACGCGGGGCTGGCTTGCGCGATCTTTCTTTTGACTCGATTGGGTGGCCGATCGGCCCCCCAAAAGGTCTTTTTGGCGATTTCCATCGTTTTTTGGAATACGGGAGTAATGCTAGGACTCATAGGTATCATGGCAGGCGAGCAGCTTCCCTACGCCTGGCTCGAGTTTCCTGCCTTCGTGGGACCGGTACTATTTATCGCTTTTGTAGGAATCGGGCTATCTTGCTTGATGATCTACAACGCCCGGGCATATCGGTCTAGCTATGCGTCGCAGTGGTGGGTTTTGGCGGCTTTGTTTTCCTTTGCATGGATATACACGGCGGCTCAAGTCATGGTTGTTTGCCTTCCGGCTCAGGGCACGATTCAGGCCCTCATTAACAGCTGGTATATTGAAAATGTTTTTGGGCTTTTCTTGGCGCCCTTGGCCTTCGCGACGATCCTTTATCTAATTCCTAAAACTTTAGGATCACATGTCATAGGATATAAGTATTCAGCCTATGCGTTTTGGTCATGGATCTTCTTCGCTAGTTTTTCAGGGGTGTCCGACATGTCTTTTGGACCTAT
>DKNL01000077.1:3580-5547 GCA_002474325.1 Opitutales bacterium UBA7389 | reverse complement strand
AAGGAACAGCTCGTCCGGTCCTTCAAAAATCAGCAAAAGGAGATCGAGCGAACCGAGCACTTCATAGAGCGGTTTCGCTACAAAGCCTCCAAAGCAAGCCAGGTGCAAAGCCGGATCAAAGCTCTCGACAAGATTAAGCGCATCGAGATTGAGATTGAGGAAGAAGCAATCGCCTTCACATTCCCCCCCTCCCCGCGAAGCGGGCAAACAGTCATTGAACTAGAGAACATAGAGAAATCATTTGGGGAGCTCAAGGTATTCAAAAAAGCATCCATCCGCATCGAGCGCGGAGATCGGATCGCAGTGGTTGGGGTCAATGGTTCCGGGAAATCAACACTAGCCAAAATCGTTGCTGGGATCGAACCCTTCCAAGGGGGCAGTCGAGAATTAGGCCCCAACACACTGATCGCCTATTTCGCCCAACATCAAGCAGAAGAACTCGATCCCCATCTTTCCATATTGGAGACTCTTGAAAGCAGCGAGTCCGGACATACCACTACTCAATTGAGAACGGCCCTGGGAGCATTTCTATTTCATGGCGACGATGTATTCAAAAAAACACGTGTTCTTTCCGGAGGGGAGCGCAATCGACTGGCTCTCGCTAAAATCCTAACCAAAAAGGCGAATTTGCTCATTCTGGACGAGCCCACGAACCATTTGGACATGCGCTCGCAAGACGCTCTTCAAGGAGCCTTGTCATCCTACGATGGTGCCTTTCTGATCGTCTCTCACAACAGGGCTTTCATGGACGGCATTGTCACGAAAACTCTCGAGATACGCAAAGATGGCCTTTCGCTATATCCAGGGAATGTATCCGATTACTTGGAGCATGTAGAAAGTATAATCGATAGCGATTCCAACACGTCGGTTAAGGAAAGTGAAAAGCCACGGACTGCCGGGGATACTCGATTGACACCGAAACAGAGACGTCAAACTCGGGCTGCTCTGTTCGCTGAGCTCAGCCCAATTCGTAAACGGCACAATTCCATCGAGAAGCGCATCGCAGACATGGAACTCAGCCAGGATGAACTAGAATCAAAAATGTCGGATCCTCAATACTTCAAGCTGCCGGAATCCAAGGAGAGTATGGTCAAACACGACCGAGACAGGCAAACTCTTGAATCGCTATACGAAGAATGGAACCAGCTCACGGACCAGTTACAGAGTAAGGAAGAAGAGCTGGAAAGACTGTAAACCGATTAACGTGATTTCGCCACTTTCAATCATTCTAATTTTCATAAGGACTAGAACAATTCCCTTTGCTCAAGCTCTTGCCGCTTAACGGAATTCCCCTGGCTTCGGGCAATCAGTCTTGTCAAAGAAACGGTTTCATCCGAGAGATTCTGGCAGTAATTTATCAATAGCAACGCGGAGGCAATAGCGTCGTATAAAGCGCAATGGTAACCTTTTCTTCCCTCCGGGCAATAGGCAGCTCCCAACTCATCCAGTTCTTCCTGGAGCCTGTATCTCCCTATGAGATCCTGCAATTTATTCGACACGTTATCGTGTCCTAAGCCACGGTACAAAACGCCTGTATCTATCCATGGGGCCCAACTGACCACTCGCTTGCCGTCGTCAAGCCAACTGGGAGAACTCCGCGGATAGGGAAACACCGACTTAAGCATCGAGCTTTCCGCAGAAGCAAAGTGGGCAGCCATAGGGCCCGACTCCCGCAGAGCAGCGAAGCGGTCCCACTCGTCCTTAAAAGAGGATTGAGACGCAGTCATTCCGGAGGAAATTCCATGCACGGATTGCTCTCGCAATGGGATCTTTTTCTGGGGAAGGCAAAGCCGGGAGGCGACAGATTCAATCGTAGCTCCCTTTATCGAAACCACTCCGAACTCGACGATCCCGCATTGCGGGCCGCCCTCAAAATCGATTACGTGAATCGGAATTGCATCCCAATAGGTTTCCATCTAGTCACCAAAAAGCTTTAAGCCGCCGGATTGAACGCGCAATCTTCGAAT
>DKNL01000077.1:0-3189 GCA_002474325.1 Opitutales bacterium UBA7389 | reverse complement strand
CAGAAAACTATTCTATCCGCATATCGGAATCCAGACTTGGTAGTCGAGACGAAATCAGACGACACTCCCGTAACCTTCGCGGACCGGGAAACTGAACGCGAGATTCGTGAAGCGATTCAAGTTCTATACCCAGAGCACGGGATCAAAGGAGAGGAATTCGATGACGTAAATCCGGATGCCGAGATGACCTGGATTATCGATCCCATTGACGGCACCAAGTCATTTACCGCGGGCAGCCCGCTTTTCGGAACGATGATCGCTCTCTTGGAGCGTGGCCAACCTATCTACGGCTGCATCAACTACCCGGCTATCGGCGACCGAATCAGCGGAGATGGAGAGGCTGCTTACGTCAATGGCTCTCCCGTAACGGCTACCGTTGGTAAACCTCTAGACAAATCGATCCTGCTTTGCACGGACCAGGGATATATCGGCCAGGTCAAGGGATCGAAGGACTTTAATCAGCTTTCCCGCATGACCTACTACACCCGAACTTGGGGCGATTGCTTCGGCTACTATCTTGTCGCCTGCGGCAAGGCCGATATCATGCTCGATCCCGAAATGAATCCTTGGGATTTAATGGCCCTCATCCCAATCATTCGCGGCTCTGGGGCGATGATTTCGGATTGGGAAGGCGGCGATCCCGCGAAAGGCAACTCGATAGTCGCCGCCAATTCGGACCTGCACGCGGACGTTATTCAAATTCTGAATGCTTAATTTGTCTATTTTTGGACGCTAATGTTTTTTGTATACAGATGAAAAATTATATAGTTATTACCTCTTCTATTCTCATTCTTTTGGCCGGCTGCGGCAGAGGCGGCGTGGATATTCACGATGTAGACCGGGATTTCAAACCCTATGAAAGCATCGAAGTCGATCAGCTAGATACCGACGCTCTTTTGAGCCATCTGCTTGAACTTGCCGACGAACTGACCACAGCCACAGCTGAAAGCGCCTATGTCGAGATGCATCACCTGGAAATCGCATTGACCAAAGCTCTTAACGCAATCGAGGCAAAACTTCCAGACGGAGCAACCAGTTCGACTATCAACACGCTCAAGATCCTAGCCGTCAGAATACACGAAGCGGGGCACGATCAAAACGGGACGATGGCCCAGAAGCTCGAAAAGACCCTGAGAGAAAAAATACTCCAGCTGCAGACCGAACTATCCTAGGGTCGCTCCACAAACAAACAGGGTTTTGGAAAAATCTCAGAAGATCGATAAGCTCGTGGAAGACGCTATTATCATCAAGCCTGGGGAAGCAATCGACGTCCCTCGTTTAACCGAGATATATAACTATTACATTGCTAATACGCCCATCAGTTTCGATACCGAGCCGATATCAGTAGAGCAAAGATTATCGTCGTGGTTCAATCACTATGGCCTAACTGGTCCTTATCGATTGCTCGTTGCTAAAGTGAATGGAAAAACGGTCGGATACGCCACGAGTAGCCAGTTTAGAACCAAAGCCGCCTACTACACTTCAGTTGAATCGAGCATCTATATCGATCCGCTCGCATTGTACCAAGGTATCGGCTCAAAACTATACACAGTGCTTTTCGAACAGCTCGAAGACACTGAGGTTCATCGAGCTTATGTTGGCATTACCCTACCCAACGAAGCCTCCATGGCTTTACACAGGAAATTCGGCTTTAAAGAGATAGGCGTGTATTCTGAAGTAGGATATAAATTCGGCCAGTTCTACAACGTTTGCTGGCTGGAGAAATCCTTTTCTTGAAGAACGCTAATTCCCTATTCCGCAGTATCGGTAAAACGTTGTTCCCGAATTATAGTGATACGAATGGAGCTCGGATATTCCAACTCGTCTTCGATACGATCGCGAAGACTACGAGAAAGAAGCTTAGCTTCATCATCAGATACATCGTCGGGGTCGACGAGCACACGTACTTCTCGGCCCGCCTGAATGGCGTAAGCCGACTTTACACCTCGAAAAGACACAGCTAGCTTCTCAAGTGAATTCAAACGGTCGATATAAGAGGCGATCAACTCGGACCTAGCCCCGGGACGCACCGCGGAAATCGTGTCCGCTAAAATAACGATTCCCGCATATAGGCTTTCTGCCGGGACTTCATTGTGATGGGCCGCGACCGCATTGACAACAATATCGCCTTCTCCCCTAGCTTTCACGAAGTCGGCTCCCGCTATTGCATGGCTACCTTCGTATTCTCCATCGATTGCCTTGCCAATGTCGTGCAACAAGCCAGCCCGTTTAGCAATATTGGGATCTAGGCCCATCTCGGAAGCGAAAATCGAGCAAAGCTGACCCACCTCAATGGAATGCTCGAGGACGTTTTGAGAATAGGAAGAACGGAACTTCAACTTACCGAGCAAGGTTATTATTTCCGGGTTGAGGCGGGAGATTTTCAAGCAACTGGTGGCAGCGTCTCCAGCATTTTCGACCATCTCGTCCACATCCAGTCTAGCAGCTCCAACAAACTCCTCGATTGTCGCCGGATGGATCCTGCCGTCCTTGACCAATCTCTCGAGAGCCGTCTTGGCAATCTCACGCCGTACTGGGTCGAAAGAGGAGACTAACACCATCTGAGGCGACTCATCAATGAGCAGCGTAGTGCCCGTAGCGGTTTCAAAGCATTTAATGTTTCTGCCTTCCCTGCCAATAATCCGGCCCTTCATGTCATCGTTCGGAAGCTGGACGATTGCCGCGCTGATATCGCTATTCGGCTTGCTAGCGATTCTCTGCATCGCCGCCAGTAAGGTTCGTTTTGCCTCCCGGTTCACATCGGCCTCGGAGCGTTCGAGCAGATCCTTCCGCAACCTCGAAAGTTCATCATTGCTATCGAGCTCAACTTGTTCACGAAGCTCCTTTTTGATCTGCTCGACATCCATAGAAGCCAGATTGGCCATCGTTCGCTGGACATTCTTGGACATCTCCGAAAGCCGCGATTCGTCATCTTTCAGATTCTGAATCTTGTCCTCAATATTCTTTTCCCTAAGACGGAGTTCGTGATCCAAGGCAGCCAGACTTTCCTCGTGGGACTTGATTTCACTTAGACGAAGATCGATCTCCATCTCCATCCGCTTGGCCTCTCGTTCGATCTCGCTCCGTTTCTCGCGAGTTTCCAGCTCTAGAGCCGAGCGGCTTTCCTTGGAAACCACGTCCGCTTCTCTTCTAGCTAGCGATATGATTGACTCCGCCTCCGTCTTCGCC
>DKNL01000126.1 GCA_002474325.1 Opitutales bacterium UBA7389 | reverse complement strand
CCAGGAAACTTCCCATGCCAATTGCGACCCACAGGTGACGAAGCTTATTTCTGCAGCGGTCGCGGCCAACACTGGACAGGCAACTGAGCTCTTCAGCGGAGCTGGCCATGATGCCATGAAAGTAGCTGAGACCTGCCGCATCGGCATGCTATTCGTGCGCTGTAAGGACGGATTGAGCCATCACCCAGATGAATTCGTGGAACCTTCAGATATAATGGAAGCCCTTCGCTCTATGGCGGATATCATAAAACGCGTCGATCAAAACGCTTTTGCCCACAAGTAAAGATGCACGACTGCATTGTTCGCAACATTCGCCTACTCGGACCACGAGGCTGGCAAGAAGCTGACCTGGCGATCGACCAAGGCCGTTTTTCAGCGATTGGCAATGCATCCGAGGCGGGGAGAGAGGTCGTCGATGGAGAAGGTTCTTTTTGCTTTCCCGGAGGCGTTGATCTCCATGTGCATTTTAACGAACCGGGGCGCACGCATTGGGAGGGATTCGCAACCGGTTCTCTCGCAGCGGCTGCCGGCGGTTGCACAATGGTGGCAGAAATGCCTCTAAACAGTATTCCCTCGACCACTTCGGTTGAAGCCCTGGACGAGAAACTCGTTTCAATAAGCTCAAAATCCCGCGTCGACTTTTCTCTCTGGGGTGGACTCGTGCCAGGAAATTTAGAGTCCATTCATCCCCTAGCACACGCGGGAGTTATCGCTTTCAAAGCTTTTATGTCGCCTAGCGGGACTGAGGATTTCATCAACTCAGACATCGCGACTTTGAAAGAAGGCATGAAGCGTATAGCCCCCACAGGGAAATTTCTAGCTCTCCACGCTGAGGACCCGGCAATCCTAAATCCATCGAACCAAAAACTTGCCCAACGCAGGAGCGCATTCGATTGGGAGGCCAGCCGACCTGCGGAAGCAGAGATTAGTGCTATTCGGATCGCTATCGAGCTGGCTGGCGAAACAGGTTGTCCCATTCACATCGTCCACGTTAGCTCTGCCCAAGCGCTCGCTCCGATAACCGAAGCTAAAAACAGTGGGGTTGATATAACCTGCGAAACCTGCCCCCACTACTTGCTTCTTTCAATCGAAGATGCGGAAAGAATAGGTCCGGATGCCAAGTGCGCCCCGCCACTCCGCTACCGAGACTCTATCGATATACTCTGGAAAAGTCTCGAGAATGGGGAGATCGATACTATTGGCTCCGATCACTCGCCTTGTCCTCCCGAAATGAAGACTGGCCAAAGTTTCTACGACGCTTGGGGCGGCATAAGTGGATTGCAACATGGCTTGCCACTCGTTTGGAGCCAGTGCTCGGAGAGTCCCGAACTCCTTTCGCACCTAGTCCAGTTAAGCTCCTCAGGACCGGCCAAGAGAGCAAGACTCGAAGCGAAAGGCTCCATAGAAATCGGGAAAGACGCAGACTTCGTCCTGGTCGATTCAAGTATTACGCCCAAAGAAATCATAGCCGACAATCTGGTCTGTAAACACCGAGCCAGCGCTTATTGCGGCATGCAGACTTCATTCGATGTCCGCCAAACCTGGCTAAGGGGCAATCTGATTTGTGAAAATGGAAAGGCCATTGGTAAGCCATCCGGTGCGTTTTGCAGAGCAGTTGACAATTGGAGACGATAAATCGGGAAACTCCCGCTATTCTGCCACTCGATGGCAAGCTTTATGCTCCACAAGGCTCATGAGTTCGAGTATCCCTCTTATCGATTTCAGTGGAATATTGAGCGACTCCATCTCGGAACGCAAAGCTCTGGCAGAGGAGGTAGATCGAAGCGCCAAGGAAGTCGGATTCATGTATATAACCAACTGTGGGATCGCCCCGGAAACTGTTAAGGCGGTAATGTCGACGGCTCATCGCTTTTTCGGGATGGATTCCGAAACCAAAAATGGTTTCATGTTCGACCAAGCACTGAACTTCGGATATCACGGCATGGGCAAGGAGGCTTTAGATCCAAGTAAGCCGGCGGACCAAAAAGAGACGTTCACTATGCGGAATGTATCCAATTTTTATAGTCAATCAGAGCTTTGGCCGAGCTTTCACTACAGACAGGTCGCGTGCGATTTTTTCGCAGACTGCCAGCGACTAGCCGATAGAATGATGAGTGCCTTCGCTCTGGCGTTGGATCTTCCCGAAAGTTTCTTCACCAACAAGCACACGGGAATCTTGCAAACACTTAGATTTTTGCACTACCCAAAAACAACGGTTGAGTCCTCTGGCCAACTCGGTGCGGGTGCTCATACCGACTATGGAACCCTAACGCTTCTATTCCAAGACCAGTCGGGCGGACTCGAGATTCAGGACTCTGAGGGGAATTGGATACCCGCTCCGCCAATAGAGAGCGCTGTTGTCATCAACTCTGGTGACCTTTTGGCTCGGTGGACCAATGACGTCTATCGATCAACACCACATCGAGTGCAAGTCCGGCCGGCAGACGCGACCAATGGCCGCTTGTCTATCGCCTTCTTCTCCGATCCGGATCCCGAAGTCCTCGTGGAAACCTTGCCTTCGTGCGTGTCGGAGGAAAGCCCCTCGAAGTATCCGCCCATTACTGCCAACGATCATATCCTAGAGAAAATCGCTGCCACCAACTAATCCAAACACCTTGGACGAAGCCATTCAGATACGCCTCCTCGATGCGGCAAATGAAGTTGCCGAAGAAGCTGTCGCAAACGGGCATCACCCATTTGGGGCCATCCTCGTCGCTCCCGATTTCAAAACCATCCTTCTCCGCCAGGGAAACGTGGATACCGTACGCCACGCGTAAACCGAACTTGCCCGCCGATCCGCTCGAGAGTTTTCGCCTGAATACCTATGGGACTGCTGCCTCGTCACTACGTTGGAACCCTGCGCCATGTGCTCGGGAACCATCTATTGGGCGAATATCGGCTCGGTCCTATACGGAACGCCGGAATCCGACCTCAAAGCACTCACCGGTTCCGATCCGCGGAATCCCACTATGGATCTACCTTGTCGCGACGTCTTCGCGGCTGGGCAAAAAAAGGTCAGCGTATGGGGTCCCCTACCCGCAATGAAAGACGCCCTACTCGCCCCGCATAAGCGTTTCTGGAGCCAGACGTAGACCTAGGGAGCAGAGCGATGGTCACTCCCCCAAAAAACAGGTCTACACGGTGCCCTCTTCCTCAGTCTCTTCCTCGATATCCCCTTTCGAGGTCCAGTGACCCGTCACCCAGTATACGACTAGATATACGATGGGCGTATCGATTACCGCCACCAGGAGCTTCATCAAATAAGATCCGATAATCAGCTTGGGCAGTATATCATTGGGTATAATTCCATAGAAAGCTATCGTGCAGAATATAGTTGTATCCAATAATTGGGAGCCAAACGTAGAAACATTATTGCGCAGCCAAAGGTTCTTCTCTCCCGTCCTCTTCTTCACCCACTCGAACACGTAGATATCCCAAAGTTGGGCGGACAACGTGGCCAACAGCGATCCGAGAATGATCCTCGGCCCACCCTGAAAGAGGGCGACATAGGCATCGTTTAGAGGCCAACCTTCCGCTGGGGAAGCTTGCACGGCCAAAAACAGGAATGCCGTGCAGACAGTGTACACGGCAGTTCCCATGTAGACCATCATTCGCGCCCGTTTGGCCCCCCAAATCTCAGCCGTCGCGTCGGTGCAGGGGAAGGTAAAGGCATGAGCGAAGGAACCATAGCTGAATGCCAAGGTTCCTAGACCGAGCCAAGTGAGGTCTAATGGGACGAGCTTAACCGTGAGACATTGAAGCATGCCCCAAAAGCCCACATACGACCCGAAAAGTATCAGAAACTTCAGTTCCTTCGGATCGTCAGGCATAATACTAGCTGAGATCCCTTTCTTCGATTATCGCTGTCAGCTCCGCGATACATTCGTCTTTCTTGGGAGATTCCCAATCAGCAACGAAAAAACCGTTCAAAGCGATTCGAGCCAATTCTTGTTCACTGAAACCAATATCCTGATACAACGCATAATATTCTTCGCTCAAATAATTTCCGAACATCAGGGTATCGTCCGAATTAATCGTACATGTGACCCCTGCATCGAACAGCTGCCGAATGGGATGCTCAGGCATTGTCTTGATTCCCTCCACCGCCAACTTGAGATTACTGATTGGACAAACATCTAGGGCAATACCTTCTTCAGCTAGGAAAGACACTAGCTCAGGATCCTCCACCGATCGAACCCCGTGCTGTATCCGGCGCGTTCCCAATTCGTCAATACAACGCTTCACGAAACTGGCGGGCATGAACTCTCCGGCATGGGCTTTGAGGAATTTCCCAGCCGCCCCTGCCGCTTTCCAGACTTCGGCAGTCCAAGGCTCTAGCGGATAATCCTCAGGTCCATGAAGATCGATTCCCCAAAGCTGATTCCAAGACAGGCAATCATCGATAATTTCCTTCCCTATGCCTTCATAGTCGTTATGCCGCATACCCATGACGACTCTAACTTCCAGTCCTTCAGGAGCTGCTGACAGAACAGCATCTACCAATTCCGGTCCGGTCATCCCACCCGAATAGAGTGAACCCACGTGA
>DKNL01000276.1 GCA_002474325.1 Opitutales bacterium UBA7389 | reverse complement strand
TGATAAACGAAAGCACAGCCAATTCCATCGCCGTCGTTGGAGCTCTGAAAAGTGGCTTTTTCATGACGACATTGGGGATGTTATTCTTTTTTCTTTCGTCGGTTTGTGGCGTATTCACTTACTTTACGATCCTTCTTTCTAATCGTGCGGAAGCGGAGCGAAACACGAACCTGTTACACGAGGCTCCGGAATTGGAGTATACGGCGCCATGAATCGTGGACCCTTCATATTCTTAGGCGTATTGATTATCCTGGTATTCTCCTGGACGACGGTAGTTTTCAAACCGAATCAGACGGTTGGACAGCTCGTTGCTATTCTTGACGATGATCAGGGTGGTCGCTTGCCGAGAGAGCTCCAAGGGGCAGCCCAACATGGCAAGGAAGTATACCAAGAGCTTGGCTGCATAGCTTGCCATACTCAGCAGGTCAGAGTGGCAGCGGGAATGGATATCGAGCGCGGATGGGGAAACAGGCAATCTGTGGCTCGCGACTATATTGATCAGGTTCGAGTGCTTCTAGGCCGAAAGCGTCTGGGTCCCGACCTCGCCAATGTTGGTGAGCGACGTCCAGATGCTGCCTGGCATTTGCTTCATTTGTACAATCCGCAGATCAATTCTCAGGGCTCTAATATGCCCTCTTACTCATTTCTCTTCAATACCCGCAAGATTGTAGGACGACCATCTTCTCGAGCTATGAATCTTCCGGAAGCGTTTGCTCCCTCTAAGGGCTTCGAAGTTCTCCCAACTAGGAAAGCGGAATCGCTGGCCGCTTACATGCTTAGTTTGAAAGTCGACTACGATTTGAATGAGGCTCCCAAGTCTTTGGGAACTATGGCCGATGAATTGGCGATAGCATTGGAGAACGCCGAGTGATGAGCGAAGATTCTCAGATCAAGAACCTGCCTAGTATCGA
Source organism: Opitutales bacterium UBA7389 (assembly GCA_002474325.1). Classification (GTDB taxonomy): domain Bacteria; phylum Verrucomicrobiota; class Verrucomicrobiia; order Opitutales; family Opitutaceae; genus Pelagisphaera. Next base: position 2,632 of record DKNL01000276.1, on the reverse strand, counting down.
TGAAGGGAGAGCGAGCGATGAGAGCATCGTAAAGACACATGCTCGTATTCGCAGGGAGCCTGCAAACGCTTCGCCTGTACTATTTTTTACTAGTATGGCCCTCATAGCCGTGTTGATTTTCGGTTGGTTCTATTTCAGGCGCTACAGTGGCGGTGAGGAGAATACGCAGATTTATCTCCACGAGCGCACGGATATCGCTCTTTACCAATCGTGGGTGGACCGTCCTCGCGGCCCGATCGTATATGATTATTACGCGATCGGCGAAGACCTTTACACTAAAATGGCGTGCGTGGGCTGCCACATGCCTGATGGTCAGGGTAAGCCGGGCGAGTTTCCACCGCTCGTAGATTCTGAATACGTGATTCTCGAAGATTCTACTTTGCCCACGAAGATCCTGCTCTCGGGCTTGATTGGCCCTATCACGGTGAAAGGGAATCAGTACAATGGGAATATGCCAGCCTATGGGCCGGGGTTGAAGGATCATGAAATTGCCGGTTTGGTTACCTATGTCCGGAACACGTGGGGAAACGAAGCAGGCGAAGTGACTGCGGATGAGGTGGCGACGTTAAGAGCGGAGGTCGGGCAGCGCCCGCAGTGGACAGCTGAAGAATTGGCATCGTACCTGGACTAGAGGGAAATTTCATCGTAGCAACTTATCCAGGGTCGCCAGTACTGGCGGGATGCGATAGAGGGCACTTTCAGTAGTGCGGCTCTGGAAGATTTAAAGGCCATTCACGAAAGCTCCTCTGAACGATCAACGGCAGCTTGTATAGACCGCTCGATTATCTCGGGACATTCATCCCTATCCAAGCTAGTTAAGAGAGCGTGGGTAACCCCGTTCGGGGAGACCACCTCGTCAACAAGGTCGCGTGGTCGTTTATCGCTCTGTCGCATTAGCTCGAGAGATCCAAGGCCGGTTTCAATGGCCAATTGCGTAGCCAGAGCGTAATCCAAGCCTCTTTTGGAAGCGGCTTGGGCGATAAGATCGACAAATCTGAAAAACACCGCGGGACCACATCCGCTAACAGCAGTTACTATATGCATCTGCGACTCGTTTACAGCGTACGAACTGCCTAGGGCTGAAAGTATCGAAACGACTTCATTAAGATCTTTATCTGTCGGTGGCTGGTCGAAACAATAGGTGCTCACTCCTTTCCCGATTTGAGAGGGCGTGTTCGGCATGACCCGCACGATGTTTCTGGCTGTTGGGAAAATAGTCTTAAGCGATTCGAGCTTTCGCCCAGCCAGAACGGATATGATGAGCTTGTCGGTAGCTGCTTTGGACTCGCTTTCCGAAATAGACTCCAGGTGTTGCGGCTTGAAGGCTACGATTATCGTTCTCGATTGCTCGATAAGATCGAGGCGATTTTCAGATGGAGTAATACCTGTTTGTTGAGCCAGGGCACGGGACGTCGTCCCACTACCCGAAACGCAGCGAATATCGGAAGCATCGTATAGATCCTGATTCAGAACTCCCTTTACTATGGCTTTTGCCATATTACCCGAACCTATGAAACCAATACTCACTCTGAATCCTCCTTGTTATAGGGGTGGGTGAAAGAGGCCGCTACGCCCCCTTCCTCGCCTGATTTTATATAGATTTCGCCACCAAGCATGCGGATCGCGTGACGGGCTATTGTCAGCCCCATGCCTACCCCAACGGTTTGCTTTGTGCTTATGAAGGGCTCGAACATGTTATCTTCAACTTCTGGATCGATGCCGCGTCCTTGATCGACTACCTCGAACTGAACGAGTTCTTCATTGTCAGAAAGCTGGTCCCTTATGATAACGGGCCGCTCTGCCTTCTCGCTATTCGCGTAGCTTTCCCATGCATTGGCGATCAATTTGGAAAGGGCCTCCTCGAATGCTTCGATATTGGTGCGAATGGATTTGTCTTGGAGGGAATTTTCGATCGTGACTTCAAAGTTCTGTTTGCAGGCTTCATTCGCGCGTTGAACAGCGTTATCGATGAGCTTAGCGATCGGCATTTTGTGGAGCGTTAATCGCGTCGTGAAGGCGATTGTGCTAAGTTGCTTGATAATATTGACGATTCGGTTGCAGGCATTTTCGACGCAGTTTATATTTCGTAGAACTCTCTCCGGATCGGTATGGTTCGCTTTGACCAGTTCGACGTAGCCCATGACAACTCCGAGCAGGTTATTCAAGTTGTGGGCTATCCCTTGAGTTAACGCTCCAATAGATGCGGCTCGCTGGGCTTCTCCCAGTCTTTTCGTCAGCTCTACGTTTTCCTGGTTTATCGCCAAGTAGTTTAGCTGGGCCCTGACTCGGGCTGCGGTTTCATCTAGATCTATCGGCTTAGTGATGTAGTCCACGGCTCCTGCTTGCAGACCCTCCAACTTTCCGGCTTTGGAATTCTGAGCGGTGACGAAGATGACTGGTATCGATTTGGTGCCGTCGTCCTCCGAGAGTTTTTGGCATACTTCGAAGCCATCCATGCCGGGCATCATGATGTCCAGCAAAATTAAATCTGGTAACTCTGATCGAGCGAGATCCAACCCGGTCTGGCCATTATCTGCGGAAAGGACCCGGAGCCCTTCCCATTCTAGTTTGCGCCTAAGAAGTTGTATATTTACGGGCTCGTCATCGACAACGAGGATTGTGTGTTCCGTAG
>DKNL01000163.1 GCA_002474325.1 Opitutales bacterium UBA7389 | reverse complement strand
CGAGGCCGATTTTCTAGTATATCCTGGTGTGCGGCTGATCTCCGAGCGGCCAACATAAAACATCAAACACGATGGCCGCTTGGAGATCAGCCGCTACCTTCCCAAAGCCCCTCGGGACTTGCTCGAACGGCGAAACTGTTCACCCTCTCTTTCCCATGTTTAGACGCCTAGCTAGCGCAACGCTCCTTTCGGCTCTTTTAGTCCTAACCACCCACAGCTCTGACAAGCCCAATTTCGTCCTTGTTATGGCTGACGACCAAGGTTGGGGCGACATGGGCTATTATGGGCATCCTTTCGTAAAGACTCCGCACTTTGATGAGATGGCTCGATCATCGTTGAGGTTTGATCGCTTTTACAGCGCCGCTCCCAATTGCTCCCCTACCAGAGCTAGTGTGCTCACAGGTAGGAACCCAGTTCGGGTCAATGTCCTCAACCATGGTCGCTCCATGCGTCCTCAGGACACGACCATCGCTGAAGCTCTCAAAACGGTGGGCTATGCAACGGGTCATTTCGGCAAGTGGCATGTAGGTTCTTGCCAACCAATAAGCCCAGTGAATCCCACTAACAGCGGTTTTGATGCCTGGCTCTCGACGCCCAATTTCTTCGATCTCGACCCCGTCATGAGTCGCAATGGCATCGCCGAGCAAATGATGGGCGAAAGTTCGATGGTCATTGTCGACGCCGCCCTCGAATTCATATGCGAACAGTCCGATAAGGGAACTCCTTTTCTCAGCATTATTTGGTTCGGCTCTCCGCACAGTCCTTTCGACGCGATGGGTAGCGATAAGCAGCTTTACCAAGGAGAGGAAATGGCTGGCTATTACCGGGAAATCACCGCGATGGATCGGGCCTTCGGCAAACTGCGCAATGAAATCCGAAAATTGGAGATCCATGAGAATACATTGCTCTGGTATTGCAGCGACAACGGCGGTTTGAATACGGAAACTTCGGGAGGGCGTGAAAAGAAGGGTTCCCTATATGAGGGAGGGTTGCGCGTGCCCGCGATACTTGAGTGGCCAAGGCGTATCAATAATTCGCGTACAACTGAAACGCCCTGTGTAACTTCAGATATCTACCCTACGCTTGTCGAAATCGCAGGCGCTCGCGTCGCTAACCAATTCGCACTAGATGGGGTCAGCCTTCTTGAGCTCATAAACGGAAATACTCTTAATAGAAGTACTGGTATCGGGTTCTGGCAATATCCCCATCCCGGGCGATTAACCTACGCGGATCGAATGATGATCGCCCTACTGGAAGCTCAGAAGCAAGGGCTGGAGCACGACCCTAACGGCAGACTCGATCTCGATGCGGGGAAAATCAGCAAGCAGTATCCAGAAAATGAATTTCCGGGTCATTCAGCCTGGCTGGAGTTCCCCTGGAAGCTCCACCGGATAGTGGATCAAGGCGAGGAAACTCTTGAGCTCTACAATCTCATCTCAGATAGCCAGGAAACGACCAATCTGCATAGCCAAGAGTCTTCTCACACCGAACGCATGCTTGCCCACCTGGAGGAATGGCAAATCGCTGTAATGCGTAGCTTGAATGGGAAGGATTACTGAATTTTCGAAGTGATCACGCATCCGGGCAGTCTTTGGGTAAAACCTTACCACGGTTTGAATCTAGGCGGCGTGCAAAATCGACGCTTCGTCGCTAAAGGTAGTGGCCGCTCGGAGATCGACCGCTACCAGTTCCTCAAATAAAGTATGGTATTGCCAATTGTGAGTTCATTAAATGATTCCCCTTTTGAAAAAGCGATACTATTATTGTCGGGGTTAACCCTCCTCTTAATCGTTTCCTTGTTTCTCGGGCATTCCGCCAATGCTCAAAGCAACAAACAGGAAAAGCCCAACTTTATAATCATCTTCGTCGATGACCAGGGCTATCAAGACCTAGGCTGCTATGGAGCAAGTGACATTAAGACACCTCGAATCGACCGCATGGCCAAGGAAGGGATGCTATTTACAGACTTTTATAGTCAAACGGTGTGCGGACCTTCACGGGCCGCTTTGATGACTGGCTCATATCCTCTACGAGTAGCGACTGAACGAAACCGAATCGATGTCCACCCCTATCTACACACAAACGAGATCACTATTGCCGAAATCCTGAAGGAGGTCGGATACTCCACGGCCGCATTCGGTAAATGGGACCTCGCCGGCCATACGCAAGACTCATCGAGATACACGCGAACGCTTCTCCCGACGTATCAAGGTTTCGACACTTTTTTTGGTACGCCATCTAGCAATGATAACCGTGTTCACTTGCTCCGCGATGATACGCTCATCGAAATGTTCGCGGATATGAGCCAATTGACCCGACGCTACACGGATGAGGTCATCCAGTTTATTAAAGACAGCAAGGAATCGCCTTTCTTCGTCTACATTGCTCATACTATGCCGCATATCAGACTTGAAGCTTCCAAGCCATTCGCGGGAAAGTCAGAGCGCGGAATCTATGGGGATATCATTGAAGAAATAGATTGGAACGTAGGTCGCATCCTGGACGCGCTTCGCAACGAAGGTCTCGATCAATCCACCTATGTGATCTATACCAGTGACAACGGACCCTGGTATCTTGGACGCAGTCGCGGTCATTTGGAGCGAGCGATCGGGCCTGGCGCTGAAGAACACGGAGGTCTAGCGAATCCTTTGCGAGGCGCGAAAACTTCAGTCTGGGAGGGTGGCTTGCGCGTGCCCTTTATCGCCCGAGCGCCAGGCCGGATTCCGGAGGGTAAAGTCTGTCACGAAATAGCTAGTACAATGGATATGCTACCGACGATCGCCAGTCTGGCAAGAACCAGCGCTCCCGAAGATCGCGTTATTGACGGCCATGATATTAGCGATCTCATTCACGGAATCCCTCGAGCAACCAGCCCGACTGAGGCCTTTTTCTACTATCAACGAACGCAGGTCCAAGCCGTGCGTGTTGAGAATTGGAAATTGCATATACCTAGGGAAGCGGATAAGAAGTGGGGACAATACAGTAAGGCCGAAGATGACATCGCCATAGAGAGACCCCAACTGTACAATTTGGCGGAAGACATAGGTGAAACCACAGATAGAGCTAACGAACATCCTGACATAGTCGCCCAACTGATGGATCATGTTGAGTGGGCTCGAAAAGACATCGGCGACTACGACAGGATCGGTGAGAATGCTCGCTTCTTCGATCCAGAGCCGAGACGTCCAGACATCAAAAACGGCGAACGGTTTTGAAACCGATAAACATTTGTTCAGACCCTCTAGAACTTTAGACGCGATCGCTGATCGCGTAAATTGGTAAGAACAATCTATGTTGCATCGCTCTACGGACAAAATCTGTATTCGCGAAGCGAACCATGTTGGCCCTGCAAAGACAGGGACTCCTAGTCCCGCGACTGCGGGGCGTTGACAAATTGAAATTATATTCGTCACCGCTCATAATTCGCTAGGATTTTCCGCAAAGCGGAACAAATAGGATGGCTCTGGGGCTTCTCCAAAAACGAGAACTAAGCCTCGCCCGACAATCCATCGATCATCTCCATGACCTTGACTCCCGTCGCCGCATCGCAGGGATTATCGCCTTCTCCACGGAAGTAACCATTCACTGCCTCAATCATGGGTTGCTGAATGTGCTCAGGTGGCGGGAATTCAATTGTCTCCACATTTCCACTTCGAGCAATCTCCAGTATCGGGCTGCGGAAGAAGCTAAAACGTAGAGCTCCTTGATCGCAAATGATCTCGCAAGCGTCTACAATCGTGCCGTCCTGAGAAGCGAAATCCCAATAGCCCTGGAAAACAATGTCTTCCCCAAAAGACATTTGTCCTGCAACGCAGTCGTCACAACCTGCATCAGGAAGTCGGCGAGACGAAGTCCCGTTAATCGACGAAGGCTCGCCAAAAAAATAGAGCATCAAATCAAGCTGATGTGGTGACAGATCATGAAAGATGCCTCCGCCTGATATCTCGGGAATCACTCGCCAATACTCCTCGCTTGAGGCGATTAGCGGATCGTTCTCAGGTTGTATAGCTTTAAGAGATACATATCGGGGTTTCCCCAAATCCCCACTACGCAAAATCTCTTTGACTCTAAGATATAGCGGCAGCCTCCTTCGATAATGGGCGACAACGAGCTTTTTATTTGAATTCTTCACCGCCTCCTGAATGCGTCCCGCTTCTTCGGCATTACGCGCCATAGGTTTCTCCAGGTACACATGCTTTCCTGCTCTCAACACTTGAAAAGCATAGTCGACGTGGAAGTTGGGAGGAGTAGCGATATATACGGCGTCGATCTGAGGATCTCTTAAGAGCGTATCCGCATCATTCGACCAGCTAGATACTCCATGTCTTCTAGCAAAGACTTCCGCTTTGGAAGCGTCGCGTCGCATGACTGCGACTAATTCGGATCCAGGCGCTTTCTGAAAAGCTGGCCCACTCTTTACTTCGCAAACGTCGCCAACACCGATTATTCCCCATCTGATAGTTTTCATAACTGACTAACCTAACACTTTCAAAAACGCAGGACACGAGAAGAACGTAGAAATAGTTTAATTTTAACTCTGCGTGATCCGCGGTTTAAATACATAAGCCTTTCTGGTCGAACGTCAATGTACTTGAATTTCAAAACGAGGGCAGCTCTTCCAGATTCTGTAGCTCAGCCTCTGCCCAAGGCAGCATACGTCCTTGTGTTTGAATTCGCAAGGTGGATACAATTTATGGAGCTACGGGTCCAGGCTAGAAGCGACAATTAGAATTCTCATATCAAACTCGGACCCGGCATCTCCCTACTGGACTCGCCCTGTTTCGTAAGCTTATTCCGCGTCGCCGGATACAGCAATTGACTGTCAAAAAGTCGCCTTTAACTCCGGAAGTACGTCGTAATTGATTTTTCTATACAGCTCCGCATCGACATATACTTCCAGTTCATATTGGCCGACGGGATCGCTATCGGAAAAAACGAAGCTTCGGCTAAGCTCCCAAACAAATTCCTCATTGGATTGCAGGACCCGACCTCCATCTAGAACAGAGTAATAATTCTCAATGCCTTCGGGCAGATCCTTCAATGGTTCTGGAAATCGAACGATGTAGTATATGTAGAACTGGTTCTCATCTTTGCGCTTGATGGAAAACCCATGAAGATAGGAGGGGTCGGCTATCTTCTCTATCTGATTCGTCTCCAAGTAGACGACAGATTGGCCCTGGCTACCTCGCGCCATAAGCCCGAACTTGAATTGGTAGGCATCCCTTTTGGCCCATACTGAGGTTCCCAGAACAAGGGCCATAGCAGCAACCACCCAAATACGCATCCATCTATATTCGTTTTTCATTGCAGCTTAAAACTATAGATTCGACGAAATTTCAGTCAATTAAAGGAATCGCCCAATTCTCTAATTTTCTGTGGAATAAAGCTATCTGCCCGTCAGCAAACACCACTAGACCCGCAGCGGAACATAGGTAGAACTTCCACAAAAATTTCGTTTTCTCGTTTTGTGGAAAACCGCAAGCATAGCCACTATCGAACAAAACACTTGTCCTATGGCAGTGAGTAACGACAGCTCCCACTCTGGTACCCGGCTCCTGCAAGATCTGACTAGCCCCTTAGCCCAGATAAAAATCCAGCATACCAGGAGGTCAACTGCGACTAAAATCGTGAGTCGACTTTGAAATCCATATGCTTAACACATGCTACAAATTGACCATAAACGCGATTTCGGCACGGAATTCCCCAAAAATACTTGTGAACAAACCCTGAAAGCCTTTTCTACTACTTTCCCTCTTATAACCATCGGCGAGCGCCTTTTACCATTATTCCCACGACTTTCTCTCCTAAATGTATCGCATTAGCATTTTCCTCCTCCTTTTCGGGATCTGGATCGTCTTTTCTGGTCAATTCGATGCCTTCCATTTGGCCCTTGGCCTAATCTCAACGGCATTAGTCACCGCGATTTCCTCCAACTTCTTTTTTGCCGACCGCTCCAGAGGAGCCAGGGCCCGCATACGGGAAATCATCCGCCTACCTTGGTATCTATGCTGGATGCTTTATCAAATTTTGCTGTCCAATCTCCACATCCTAAAGCTGGCCTTGAGCCCAGGAGATCTGCCCGAAGTTCAGCCCCGGCTAGTGAGAATAAAGACCGAACTGAAAACCGATTTCGCCAAATGGTTCCTCGCTAACTCCATAACCCTAACGCCTGGTACCATTACCATCGATATCGAAGGTGACGAGCTTCTGATTCATTCAATCAGCGAAGTAACGACGACCGGAGTCAAGGATGACGCCATGCAGAGGAAAATCGCCTCGATTTTCGAAAGGGGGAACGACTAAGAATGGAGAGCTTTTTTGTCTTTGCGGGCATCGCCATCTTGGCC
>DKNL01000167.1 GCA_002474325.1 Opitutales bacterium UBA7389 | reverse complement strand
CCCTATGGAACTGAGATCATTACGAGGAACCGGAGCTAAAGTATCGCCGATCTGCCTTGGGACGATGACCTTTGGCCAACAGGTCAATGAAGCCGAAGCTGACCGTATACTGGGTGTCTCAATGGACGCCGGCGTAAATTTCATCGATACTGCCGATGTCTACGTCAACGGAGCTTCGGAGACAATAACAGGAAACATTCTCAAAGGGAAACGCGAGCAGATCATCCTAGCCAGCAAGGTCGGGAGTCCCAGTGAAGACGAAAACCCACGGACAAGCGGCCTCCACAAATGGCATATCATCAAAGGTGTCGAGGAGAGCCTTACTCGGCTACAGACCGATTGCCTAGATATCCTCTACCTTCATAGGCCGGACCGGAACACGCCCATCGACGAGACGCTAGACGCCTGTGATCAACTCGTTCGTCAAGGCAAGGTCCATTATCTAGCCAGCTCCAATCACTCTTCTTGGAAAATGATGGAACTGTCGCTGAAGAGCGAATACAAGGGATACTCCGCTCCCTGCGTGGCCCAACTTCCTTACAATCTCATCACACGTGGTATAGAGGATGAGTGTCTAGAGTATTGCCAATTTCACGATGTAGGCCTGGTCGTCTACAACGCCTTAGCTGGCGGATTACTCACTGGAAAGCACCAAATCGACAAGCCCGTTGAAGGCTCCCGCTTCGATTACTCCAAAATGTATTTCGACCGCTACTTTAGCCAATCGAACTTCGAAGCGGTCGACGCTCTCCAATCGATAGCCAAAGAGGCAGGCTTGAGCCTGATTGAGCTTTCTTTGCAGTGGTTGATGTCCCGGCCCCTCGTAGACTCGATTCTCTTAGGAGCTAGCAAGGCCACCCAGATGGAGCAAAGCTTAGCTGCTTTGAACGGCACTCTCAGCCCCGACACAATCGATGCTTGCAACCAAGTCTGGCAGCGGATCCGAGGGGATTTTTTCCGATACTACCGGTGAGGCGGATGTTGCGCTTCAGGTAGGGCTGCTTGAGGACAAACAGCCCTCCCGTCAACCTAAACAATCAACCTCTTCTTACCCTTCCTGGATCTTCCAGAGGTGGTGGCGAGTGCGTAGATAGATCGTATTATCGACGATTGCCGGCGTGGCCAGTGTCTCCTCTTCCATTGGGATTTCAGAAATGATTTCGCAATCGTCATCCCGAACGCGAAGCACATAGCACAAACCCTCCTCGCTGACGATATAGAGCAGGTTACCCACTTGAACCGGCGATGCGGAGAACTTGCCTTTTAAGGGCTCCATCCACTGTCGCTCCCCCGTTTCCGAACTCAGGCTCTGCAAGCGCCCATCATCTTCCAAGGTGATGATGTTACCGTCCACATAATTCGGCGAGGGCGTTTTGGGCATGCTTTTGTGGTTGGCCCAAAGGACATGGGTATCCGTTAGATCGCCGGTAGCTCCATCCACTTTGATGGCTAGGAAGCTGGCCCGAGAGAAACTAGTGCTCATATAAATGACATCGTCCACGAATATGGGCCGGGGTGACATGGAAAATCCCATACGGTAACGCACTTTCCATATCTCCTTACCGTCTTCCGGACGATAGGCACCTACCATCCCGCTGCCCGGGCTAATGATTTCCTTACGCCCGCGATTATCGATCAACAGTGGAGTTCCATGGGAGAAATTGTTTTGCACCTGATGACTGCGAGTCGTACGCCAGGCAATCTCGCCTGTTTTTTTGTACAAGGCGGTCACGACCGGTTCCTCTACGCTATCCGTGGTAAATACCAATTTGTCATCCACGATAATTGGCGTACCGCCCGCTCCATTTTTAGCGGTATAAGAGATCTTTTGCTTCCAGAGGGTTTCACCTGTGTCGAAATCGAGGGCCACCGTTCCCATGTGCCCAAAGTGAGCGTAGATCACGCCGTCCTCGATCGCGGGAGTCGGACTTGCTAAGCTATTCTTGGGATGGCGATCCTCGCCTTCTTCCTTGGTCGCTTTCAACACCGTGTTGATCCAGAGGATTTCACCCGTCTCCGCATCTACTTGAAGGACTTTCAAATCATGCATCCCATCCACCAATTCCTCCTTTGCCGTGGTCAAGATGATCTTACCGTCAATCAAAAGAGGAGACGACCAACCTCTATGGGGGATCTCCTTTTTCCATACGATGTTCTTCTCCGTAGACCAAAATGTTGGGACGTTCTTGGCTGTAGAGATCCCCTGCTCAGTATGGCCCCGGAATTTCGGCCAATCGTCCACCGACCCTGTGACAAAAGCGTTTAGGCCGACCAGGACGACACTCCATGCAAGACAAATTCTAAATGACTGTTTCATATGCGATTCCTCGTTCCACTCTTAGTCGTTTGCGTTAACCAATGATGAACGCTGATATACACTGGCACGTCGAGAACTCTGTATTGAATTATCGGTGTTCATCTGTGTGCATCAGTGGTTCAAAAATAGATTATCCTTTGTTAACTTCACCGTAAACAGGAGCCTTCCAGTCCGGATGCAATCGCCCTTGCGGACGCACTCCGTAAGCCGTATCCGGAATCGGATGATCTTCGGGTCTCAACAGCGGCAGATCGTCCGGCAGATGCTTGATTTTGAAATCCTTGTACTCGATAGTCATGGCAGGTCCGGTATGTAATTGAACAGCCAATACGCCTTCCAAAGCTCTTCCTTTGGCATCGAAATCGATCAGATCAGCGGTTTTATGCCCATCGATCCAGTGCTGGTGGTGATTCCCTCGTACTAGCACACGATAGTCATGCCATTCTTCCGGAGCGAATTCCTTAACCGGCATCATCTCCACCACCCATGGTTGACCATCGCCATCGATAATGACCTTTTCCCCTGTATGGGAGAGAATGCGACGCCCCTTCTCTTCATAAAGCATTCCATTGTACTTGGGAACTTTGGCTACAACGTCGCATTGGTATCCCGTCACCACATCCAAACCCAAATCGGGTCGCGACTGGCCGCGATACTGGATACCGCTATTGCCCCCCTTGCTTACACGCACTTTCACCCGCAATTCGAAATTGCGAATCGTGGAGCCATTCCAAGTCGTGAATCGGTTCATCTTCAGCGAGCCATCCGCCCGACCCGTCAACACACCATTTTCGAGGGACCAGTACTTCCTATCCCCAGACCAATTTCGATTGAAATTCCCCTCCAGCAGATCGACAAAGCCGTCACGTCCTGGCTTCACAGTGACCGCAGCTGAAGCCTCAGGATGAGGCAGTGATGAATACGTGAACGTTCTGTTTGGCTTGGGCAATGGGCCTCCATACTCCGCTACCCGCTCATCCGTCCGCTGCCGCAACTCCTTCATCGCTGCCGCATACTCAGGGTTGTCAGCCAGATTCACCAGCTCGTCCGGATCGTTCTTGAGATCGTGAAGGAATTCTCGGCCACCGTGATCGAAATAGCGAACATACTTGAAACGTTCATTGCGGACACCCTCGAAGGAGGGAATGCGCTGCCGGACCGCGAAATGCTCATGGAAGGTCTCCGTTCGCCAATCAGAGGGTTTTGGGCCCTCAATGATCGGTTTCAAACTACGTCCTTGATACCGTTCCGGGATGGTCGCGCCAGCCCAATCAAGAAACGTGGAGGGCAGGTCGAGATTGAGAGCCATAGCGTCGGTTTCCTGGCCCTTTCTATCCTTATCGACGCGAGGATCGTATACGATTAACGGAACCCGGATGGACTCCTCGTAATGAGACCACTTTCCAGCAAATCCCCGATTCCCCATGTGGAAGCCGTTGTCGGCGGAGTAGACGATGATCGTTTTATCGGCAAGCCCCTCCTCTTTAAGGGCCCCTAGGAAACGTCCGATCGCCCCGTCGATACCGCTAACCATGCGATAGTAGGCCCGCATGTTGGTCTGATATTTGTCATCTGTGTTCCAACGCCAAAAAAAGCGCTCTCGGGCGATGGTCGTTTGCAGAAAGTTTGGCTGACTCTCGAAAATCTCGGGAGCTCCTAGTCGCGGCGGGTCAAACAGGATGTCTTCGTACATCCCATCAACGGTTCGGGGCCAAGGAAAGTGGCCGATACCTGGACGACGATCGCTGTCTTCCGCATGACAAGCGTTGAACCACATATTGAGGGCGAAGGGCTTGCCCTCAGGCTGGTTCCGGATGAACTCGATTCCCTTGTCGACGATCAGTTCGGTTTCGTGACGCAGCGAACCGTCAGGCATCTCTTTGTAGAACGGATTGCGAAAAATGTGCTCGAACTCGTCGAAATGGTCTTCCCGGCGGTAACCATCCGGCATCTTGGCATGCCACTTACCAAAGTAGCCAGTCCGATAACCGTTTTCCCTGAGGATATCCGAGTACAGCGTATCAACCGCATCAGCACGGGCCAGATCCGGATTTCCAGGGGTACCATAACTACGGCCAACTAGACCGGTCAGAATTGTCGTCCGGCTCACCCAGCAAATCGCCTGACTGACGAATGCATTTCGAAAAAGCGTTCCTTCGTCGGCTAGCCTATCGAGATTGGGTGTTTGCACGATGGTATTACCATATGCGCCTAAGGTCGAAGTCGTTTGATCGTCCGCGAAGAAAAAGACAATGTTCGGCTTATCAGACGCGTGAGCCATGATCGCTGAGATGGCTAGAGCCGGGAAGGCAAAGAATTGTTTCATAATTGCGGGTGAAATGATCAAATTATATCAGTTAGCTAAACAGTTCCTTTTTAGAAGCGGGGCCGGAATGAGAGGCAAACAATATTGCTTGATGGAGATACGACTCTATGTAGCGATTTGCCGCCCAATGCATCAAGGCAATTCAGCGAGGCTAGAGGTAATAGCCAAAATCGCCATGAAGTCGCTAATATTGGAATCGGCCGCGCTTGTTATATACTCTCTCAATACTTCCCTGACTCCGGGGAATCTGTTAGAAACGATTGAATCGTATCCATAGCGAACTTCGCCGCCTCACTCGAATCGTAGGGCTCGCCTGCGTCCAGTTTGCCCGCGTATTCAAAATGATACTCGAACTGGCTCCGCCCATCTACGTCCGACTTTAAAGAAAATCTATCGTGCTGCGAATAAACTTCCTTCCAAGCCTCTCGAACTTCTCGCCAATAGGCTCCCGTCTTTTCCCAGTAAGGATCCGCATTGCCTAGGCTCGGGCTCACAATCCGTTCATAGCGATCGATTCCTAACTCGTGGCCTCGATACTCTGGCTCTTTTCCTTCGCCGCTTACCCGCTTCCAATTATTTTGCTCATGTATCCACCCTGTAGGTGTAATCACAATTCGATGAAAACCTTCCATCACACCGTAGTCGTCGCGAACACTGTGTTCTCGCCTGGGGAGTGGACGCCACGAGTTCTCACCCGTCCACGCAGAACGATTCCCTGTGTGCATCCATTTGCCGATCGCCTCATATCGGGGCGAATCGTCAACCTGCCAAACGGCTTGCGACCAGGAACCTGCGACTTCATCGGATGAGCGTCTATCTCTCGCCCAAGTTCCATCACCTCGAAACGTGTGCAAGTCCTCGTCTTCATAAGTCCAATCTTGTCGCCAATGTTTCATTACCATCGGTTCCATTTCTGAACCATCCGACATTTGGAAGTGCATTACCAAAGTGTGTTGTAGGCTAATGAAATCGCCTCTATCTTCTAGAACACGAACTTCCTCCGTCGCCCATGAATGATAAGGCCGCCCTGACTCATGACCCTCATAGAGACCCATTGTCTCCAGAAAGTGGAAACTGGTCCTGTAATCGCCAACCAATGATAATATGGCTGCTCTATCTTTCTCGAATGGCTTTTCCGCAATCCTGATTGAAGCTAAAGGCAGCTCTCGTGGAACGGCATAGGTAACTGGCGTCCCCGTCGTTGTCCCGCCTCTCGGATCAGCCAATTCCAAAGGCAGATTACCCCATCCGAAAACATAGCGCGTTTCTGACTGCCCTTCTTCCTTCTTTTCGCCCAACGGAGCGCTCGATCCATAGTCCACGTCATTTGAGGAGTCCGAAATGGTGTTGCAGCCGGCCAGGAGTGACAAGGCACCGATTGCCGATAGGGAGAGATTTATTGTTTTCAAGTTCATACGCGTAATGTACACCTGTTAGA
>DKNL01000130.1 GCA_002474325.1 Opitutales bacterium UBA7389 | reverse complement strand
AGCCTACGATGTGGGCGGCGTTGGAGAAACCTTCGATTCGAATGTCTCCGGAATGTTGATCGATCACAGTAACGAGGACGCATTCGTTGATTTCCTGGAGAAATTGATAGCAGACTCCAACCTGCGGCAGCGAATGTCCGCTGCTGCGCGCGAATATGCACGAAAACACTTTTCTCCAGAAGCTCCAATTCAAGCCTACATCGAATTGCTATCGCGGATGATTTACGCCTGAAACCATATTTATCATCCACCTTGCGGCGCCGCAAGTCGGGATGACTGCAAGTTCCAGTCCAGATGCCAAAATCCGTTCCAAAACTGCAATCTATTCGCCTCCGTGGCGTTCGACAAAACAATCTAAAGAATATAGATGTCGATATACCGCTGGGTAAATACGTCGCCGTGACGGGCCTTAGCGGGGCAGGCAAATCATCGCTAGTATTTGAAACGCTCCATGCCGAGGGCCAGCGACGATATGTGGAAACCTTCAGTTCCTACACGAGGCAATTTCTCGACCTTTTAGAGAAGCCAGACCTCGATTCAGCGGAAAACGCCCGTCCTTCAATCGCGATCGAACAAAAGAACACGATCAAGACCTCGCGTTCCACAGTTGGAACCATGACTGAGCTGACGGACTTCTTCAAAGTGTGGTTTAGTCATGTCGCCTCCCTCTACGATCCTCAGACGGGCGAAGAGATACAGGACGACAATCCCAGGACGATTTGGACCAAAGCCAAAGAAGCCTGGAACGGAAATACGGTCATCGTCGCCTTCGAAGTCAAACGGCCCGAAAAACTGACTTGGAAGGAGATCTTCAAGAACGTCAAAGCCCAGGGCTATTCCCGTTTCATCGATTCGGAAAACACGGTCCATCGAGTGGACGACAGTGCTGCGACGGCACGTATCGCCGAAATCGGAGTCGATTGCGTCTTTGTCATTCAAGACAGGATACAACTGAAAGACGAAAACTTTCAGCGGTTTCTAGAAGCTGCGGAAACCGCGCTAGAATTTGGCCAAGGAGAACTTTGTTTATTTAGCAAGGATTGCAAACTGATGGATCGCTTTTCGCGAGGGTTGCATTCTCCCAAATCGGGTCGACGTTTTCGTCCGGCGATACCCGCACTGTTCTCCTTTAATTCACCTGTCGGTGCCTGTGCCAAATGCCGCGGATTCGGAAGGGTTATCGAAATCGATTACCGACTGGCGATTCCAGATAGAAATCTCAGTATCGAAGAGGGTCTGATTCGTCCATTCGAAGGAAAGGTCTACGGCGAAAGCAAGGCTGACTTGGAACGAGCCTGTAAACGGCTAAAAATTCCGACCAAAAAACCATTCAACAAACTCTCCCAGCGCCATCAGGATATCATCATCAATGGCGAATGCACTTACCGAAATCGGAAGGCTGATGAAGACTGGGACGGTATCGTCTGGTACGGAGTCAAAGGCTTCTTCGACTGGCTGGAAAAGAATACTTACAAGATGCATGTCCGCATCTTCCTATCCCGCTACCGGGCTTACGTAAAGTGCCCCAACTGCGAGGGAACTCGCCTTCAACCAGACGCCCTTTGCTGGAAATGGAATGGCTTTCGGCTTCCTGATCTGTACCAGACGCCAATAAGCGATCTCCAAAACTTCATAAATGGCAAATCAGCTAAGGTTTCCGATTCAAATTCAGATGCGGTGGTAAATCGCCAATCGGACCTAGCTCTAGAAGCAATAAAATCGCGTCTGCATTACTTGAACCATGTTGGGCTCGGCTATCTCACACTCGATCGGCCAGCCCGTACCCTGAGTGGCGGGGAAGTTGAACGCGTCACCTTGACCTCTTGCCTCGGTACCTCGCTGGTGGATACCCTGTTCGTCCTCGATGAGCCATCGGTAGGTCTCCATCCGCGCGACATTGATCGGCTTATCAATATCATTCGAAACTTGGTCAATGGCGGCAATACGGTCGTTGTCGTCGAACACGATGATGCTATAATTACAGCAGCGGATCATGTGCTAGAGATCGGCCCTGAACCGGGGCCCAAAGGCGGACAGATTGTATTCCAAGGCAACGTCAAAGAGCTCGCTTCCAGCGATTCGAGTATAACGGGATCCTATCTTTCAGGGAGGCAATCTATAGAATCCCCCTCCGATCTCCGTCCCGT
The DNA here is from genome assembly GCA_002474325.1 of Opitutales bacterium UBA7389. Lineage (GTDB taxonomy): Bacteria > Verrucomicrobiota > Verrucomicrobiia > Opitutales > Opitutaceae > Pelagisphaera. Next base: position 1,471 of record DKNL01000130.1, on the reverse strand, counting down.
CAATTTCGGCAAAACTAGTAAGAAGCAACCCAGCATTCGTATCCGAGGAGCCAGCAAACACAATATCCAAGATCTGGATATAGACATTCCACTTGCTCGATTCGTTTGTATTAGCGGAGTATCGGGCTCGGGCAAGAGCACGCTCCTGAACAACGTCCTCTACCAGCCCCTCCTTTCCGAACATGGTCGACTAGCGGTGGATCCCGCTGCCATCGAGTCGATTGATTGCGATTCCGAGCCCGACGAAATCGTTCTCGTCGACCAAACGCCAATCAGTCGCACGCCGCGATCAAACCCCGCTGTTTTCGTGGATGCCTGGGATGAAGTTCGAAAACTCTTCGGAAAGCTACCCGAAGCGGAGGCCCAAGGCTATACAGCCTCCAGTTTCTCCTTCAATGCGGGCGATGGTCGATGCGAGCACTGCAAAGGGCTTGGATACGAAAAAGTGGAAATGCAATTCCTTAGCGACGTATATGTACCTTGCCCTAATTGCAATGGTCGCCGCTTTAAAGCCGAGCTGCTCGAAATACGTTTTCTCAATCACTCCATTGCCGATCTGCTAGACCTGACAATCGAGCAGGCTATGCAGCTCTTCCAAGAGTACCCAAGAATTTACGACAAGCTGACTGCCCTATCCCAGATTGGTCTTGGCTATCTTAAATTGGGTCAGCCACTAAACACTCTATCCGGCGGAGAGTCCCAACGGCTGAAGTTGGTTAAGTATTTGCGGGTTAACAACAGTATAAAACGCGGCTCTTCAAAATCCTCTAATCCGGATTCTGGCTCATCCCTAATCCTACTGGACGAACCCACAACGGGGCTGCATAAGCACGACGTCAAATGTCTATTGGCCGCGTTGCAGCAACTCGTGGATCACGGTCACAGTCTGATCGTCATAGAGCATAATTTGGACGTATTAAAATCAGCAGATTGGATCATCGAGCTCGGACCCGAGGCCGGATCTAATGGAGGCCGCTTGGTCTTTCAAGGACCTCCAACAAGCTGTGCCGCCTCGGCTATGACGGAAACAGGCAAATACTTGGCCCGTGAGTTAGACGCCAACCAGGTCTTGCTGGCTGCCGAAAGCCAAGGGAGCTACGAGACCAACCAAGCGAATGGCAACTGCGAAAGAGAACTTCATATTCTTGGCGCTAGAGAGCACAATCTAAAGAATATAGAAGTATCCATTCCTCACTATTCGTTGTCGGTCGTCACAGGCGTATCAGGCTCTGGAAAGTCTACACTAGCCTTCGATATCGCTTTTGGAGAAGGGCAGCGTCGGTTCATGGAATCAATGTCGCCCTACGCCCGTCAATTCGTAGAGCAGCTCCCGCGACCCGACTTGGATCAATTGAACGGCATTCAGCCGACAATCGCCATTGAACAGAGAGTGACACGAGGAAGTCGTAAATCGACTGTGGCGACAATCACCGAGGTCGCCCAATACCTTCGATTGTTGTACTCGCGGCTC
>DKNL01000005.1:3017-6629 GCA_002474325.1 Opitutales bacterium UBA7389 | reverse complement strand
TCGTTGCTCTATCATATTTGGAGCTTTGGGAATCGTGTTCCGTCCCCCGTTATCGGAAAGATAGATGAGATAGGTGGATTCGAGAAGATCGAGTTCAATCAGTTTGTCGAGGATGCGCCCCATGCCGGAATCCATATCACTAGTCATGGCGGCGAATTCGGGCATGTTGTGCTTACGCCCGCGTTCTGCTGCTCTCATTTCGTTTAGTGTCGTCTGGTTGTAGAAAATATCCAGATGGACGGCGTAGTGCGATACTTGGAGGTAGAAGGGGAGGTTTCGGGTATGATTCCGTTCCATGAAGTGCAGGGCTTGGTCCGTAATGGTATTGATTCGCTTTGGATCTTTGGTTGCCATGGGGCCGCCTGTGTTTTTGGCTCCTCCGGTAAAGTTTCCCGTGTAGCCATCCGAGAAATCGAACCCTTGCTGGTAAGGGCTGATCCGGTCGTAGCGATGATCCCATTTCCCGAAGTGGGCGGTTTGGTAATCGGGATCGGCTGCCTTGAGCATGCGAGGAATGTTGAGTTGGGCATTATAGGCTCTAGTCCAGTTTCCCCGGTCTTTTTGGTACTCGTGCCTAGCAGGCGTCTGGCCAGTCTGGATACTACGACGCGTCGGGCAGCAGGAAGCGGCTGGCGAGTAGCCCTGAGTGAATCGCATACCCATGGCGGCCATGCGTTCGATGTGAGGCGTCTTGAAATAGTCGCTACGCGTTCGAGGATCATCGGGAATAATCTGCAAGGACGAACCCACCCAGCTTTGATCATCCGTAAGAATGACGATAAAATTGGGTTTATTGGTGGCTTGGGCGATTATGCTGCTGGCGAAAAGCAGAGCAATAATGAGAATTTTGATCATGAGCGGTAAGCGGAAGTTGAGGTCTCTTAAGGAATTCGTGGTCTACGGTTCTCTGAAGGTCTCGCTCGTTGCCACTAGTTCGATCAAATCATAGAATCCATTGCCTCCAAGTAGGGCAAGGACAGACAAACTCCGGCTACTTTGAGAAAGGTTCGTCGCGAAAGGCGTTGGGATAAGGCGAGCTTCATAACGATCGTTGAGTAAATGTACGCAATTCCGTAACTAATTTCAAGTTTGTCGTACAGATCGGACAAAGTTGCCGTGGTATGCGCTTGCACTGGTCGGATGAAGGTTGATTTTGTGGGGTGTATGAAGCTCATCCGTATTCTCGCTTCCGTTTTCATCTTTTGCTCTGCCTTCTCTATTGCGGGCATCGCCCAAACCTCGGAAAAGCCTAATATTCTCCTAATCCTGGTGGACGACCTTGGGTATGGGGATTTGTCTTCCTATGGATCTGAGGACATCGAGTCTCCTCGAATCGACGAACTGATGAGCCAAGGGATCCGATTCGATCAGTTTTATTCGAATTGCACCGTTTGCTCGCCAACGCGAGCGTCGCTTATGACGGGCCGTTATCCGGATATCGCGGGAGTTCCGGGAGTCGTTCGCCAAAATGCCCCGAACAGCTGGGGTTACCTCGATCCCACGTCCCTTACGCTTCCAGACATGCTTAAGACGGGCGGTTATGATACAGCGATGATCGGGAAGTGGCATCTTGGATACGAATCGCCAAATATTCCCAACGATAGGGGGTTTGATTTCTTCCATGGTTTCCTAGGGGACATGATGGATGACTATTACGATCATCGCCGCGGGGGTATTAACTGGATGCGCAAGAATCGCCAGGAAATTGATCCAGAAGGGCACGCCACCGAACTATTCTCGGACTGGTCGATCGACTACTTCGAAAGCCGCAAAGATAATCCAAAGCCTTTTTTCTTATATCTACCTTACAACGCGCCGCACTTCCCGATACAGCCGCCTGACGATTGGCTAGAGCGAACTAAGAAGAAGATCCCAAAACTGAATGAAGGCCGGGCAAAGAATGTGGCTTTCGTCGAGCACATGGACTTCCATATTGGCCGTGTCTTGGATGGACTTGAAGAATACGGATTCGGTGATAACACGGTTGTCATTTTCAGTTCCGACAATGGCGGATCGCTGCGTCACTTCCAAACGAGCGGGCCGCTCCGAGGCGGCAAACAGGATCATTGGGAAGGCGGGATTCGAGTGCCGACATGCGTGGTGTGGCCTGGTAAGATTCGTAAGGAAAGAGTCAATACAATCGGCATTACCATGGATCTTTATCCGACGCTTTGCGAGATAGCGGGAGTCAATATCGGCCATGAGATAGATGGCCAGTCACTGCTTCCTTTCTTGCTCGAGGGAAATAAGGGTGGATTAAACGATCGCGAGCTGATTTGGGTTCGTAGGGAAGGCGGAGCCACCGGTTACATGGGTCGAGCCTATTACGCGATTCGCATGGGTCCATGGAAACTCCAGCAAAGCTCACCCTTCGAGCTCATGCAGCTTTTCAATCTGGAGAAAGACCCTTTCGAGACTGCACCGGTCGATAATCGCCAGATCGCCGCGGATCTTGGTGCTCGACTCATGCTGCACATTCAAAAAGCTGGTGAGGTGCCCTGGCAAAAACCAGAATAAGCTGACGATATCTGGGTCTGCCAAATTAGGCGAAACCTGACTCTAGCTCGCACGAGCGGGCTTCTGTACGGGTGAATACAGGTTTATCCCAGTGTTCTCTGCATGACAGCAGAAATTTTGCTTGCCCGAGTGAGATCTATAGCTTCGCTTTCAAGATTGAGGTCTCCAACGCGACCATCTTCCCCCCACACCTATGATTCGCGTGTCTATCATAAAGAGTCGATCTCGATCGGCTGTATGCATCGCTCTAGCGGCGACACTTGTGCTTGTGCTTGATATAGATGACATCGAGGCTCAGTCAGCCTTGTCGAATTCAGGCATAGCCGATGATCCCGAATTTTTTGTCACTTTGGATGCCTACGTTAAGTATGGGGGTGATTTCGATGTGATCGATGGGCTGACGGGGCGCAGTTATCACTCTGACAACGCGGTCGTCAAAGCGATCCATTCCAGCTTCCCGCAAATCATGGGCGGACTTCATGCCAGGCTACTCGAACTGGAGGCCCGGTACATGAATTTCTATCTCACTCAAGGGGTGCAGCATGAGCGGGAGTTATCCGCCTTGGCGGAATCTTTTGGCATTACGCGTTTCTCCATGGACCGATCGCGATGGATGGTGCGGGAAAAGGCTATTCTGCAAAGGTTGCACAACGAGCCCTTCTTCCAGATCAAGGAGTTGGTTATTTGGGAAAAAGAGTATCTTGACGAAGATTTGCCGGACAATAAGTGGGCAAAGAACATTCGATACAACTGGGAAACGCAATCATGGGAGCGGCGTATTTTGACCGAGTGGGACGTTAACACAGTCCGGGTGACGCGATGGAACAATGGTAATTTAAACACAAACGTTCACATGGTGGAGAAACGCCAGGGCTTGAACCTCGAGACCAACAAGGGTTTTCACATTATTACTGGTGGGCGAGGCCTCAATGCATGGGTTCAACCAGGTGATTTTAAAGAAGTGAATGTCTCCTACCCGATAATCGTATCGAAGCGAGAGGATGCCGATGAGCAGATCGAGCGACTGCAGAAGCAAATCGTCGAGAACCTCAGTCATCTGTACGATCCATTTACGTGGGTGGCCCGCCGATCGAC
>DKNL01000005.1:0-2702 GCA_002474325.1 Opitutales bacterium UBA7389 | reverse complement strand
CCCGCCGATCGACGCGATTTCGGACGGCGTTCTCATCGGAGTTGGTAAATTATTTCAAGGAGCGAAAGTATCGGGTAAAGGATCGCGATTGGTTTGATCCCGTTATCTGCCACTTCCTCAACGATGTGGTTACCGTCAATCGATACGGTTTCAAGGAGGTGTATGATCTCTATCTGACCCAGCAATTCGCGAACTCGAAAAACGTTCTGGGCGAGGATCTAGATCTCCTCAATTGGCACGAAGGTGAGAAACGGGAAGGCGAAAGAGTCAGGCGAGACCGCAAGATTTGGTTGAATTACAAGAATACGCAGGGAGTTCGTTTTGTGCTGCTAGATGCGTATTTGCGATACGGTGACAAGTTTGTAGATAGGATGCGAGAAGAACTGGCTAGTTCGAAAAAGAAGATTGTGGGCAAGGATCTAATAGAAGATATTATTGCTAAAGTAAGCGGCGTCCCTGCTGAAAAGTACATCCCTGCTGCTATCAAAGCGCAGCGAGCTGGCTTGGAACAATTTCGACAGCAAATGAATTTCTGAACTGATGAATGCCTTTGGCAGATCGATCATCAAACTATCCTTTGGTATTCTCGTGGGAATTTGGGCGGGATCGGCTGTCTGGTCGCAGTCTGCTTTATCGGAGGCGGGGATTGGCGATGACGATCAGTTTCTCGTAGAGCTCGAGGCCTACGTGAAGTATGGAGGCAACATCGATGTGATCGATGGCATGACAGGAAAGAAGTACACGAGGGATAATCCTGTCGTAAAAGCGGTGCACAGCAATCTTCCTAAAATCATGGGTGGGCTTCACAAGAAGTTGCTGGAACTAGAGGCCAATCACATGAAATACCAGATGACCGAGGGAATCAGCCATGCCCAGAAGTTGGGAGACTTGGCCAAGCTTTTTGGAATCAAGGGATTTCGACTCGAGAGCGATACATGGTTGAGAAAGGAGCGGACGATTTTAGCCCGATTACGGGACAGGCCTTTCTTCAAGATTAAGGAAATCGTGGTTTGGGAAGAGGACGAACTCAGCGCCATCGCCTTGCGCAGCAATGAGCGCGGAAAGAACCTGCGCTTCAACGGAGATACGAATTCTTGGGAGCGTCGTGTGTTGACTGAGTGGGAAGTCAATATCCGAAGTAGGAACAGGTTCAAGCGGGTGAACAAGTGGCAGGGTTTGAACCTGGATACGAACCGCGGCTTTCACATTAGTGATACGCTTCCAGGCAACGTCTACACGTCGGCATTCCGAGAAGTGAATGTCTACTATCCCATCATTGTATCACGGAATGAGGATCCGGAGGAGCAGATCCAGAGTTTGCAGAGGCAGATCGTGAAGAATCTTAGTTATCTCTACGATCCTTTCTCCTGGGCGGCCCGTCGAAATACTCGCTTCCGTACCAAGTACGCAAGGGGGCTGACTAGCCATATGAGTAAAATGGGGTACCGGGTTCATGATCGCGAATGGTTTGACCCGGTCATTTGCCATTTTCTGAACGATATGGTTACCGTCGAGATGTACGGACTCGAGGAAGTTTATAATCTATTCGGAACGCAAAGGTGGGAGAATAGCCGTTATTTGCTGGGCAAATCGATGGATCCGCTTAACTGGCATGAAGGGGAAGGCCGACCCTCGTCATCAGGGCCGAGAAATCCCAAAGTGAATTTGAAGTTCGATCGTCCAGATGGGGCTCGATTCGTCATGTTGGATATGTATTTGAGATACGGTTATTCCTTTGCCGAAAACCTTCGCGGAAAGCTTACGAACTTGAAGAAGAAGGAAGATCCCAAAGCGATCATCAAGCAGGCGATCGAAGAAGTGAGCGGAGTTCCGGCGGATACCTATATTCAGGCGGCATTGGATGCTCAGTCAAAGAGTGTAATTCAGTATTGGAAAAAGTTTTAGGGGTTGGGAAGCTGAATTTCGAGTGAATATGAAGGGCGAGTCTTGGAAGAAATCGGGTCTGGCAATTGGCCTGGTGACTTTCCTATCGCTTTGGCTTTTCTACGATCCGGTCTTAGGTCGCCCTGAGGTTGGGAAGATGGCCGCTATCGCCGTGCTGATGGCTGTATTGTGGATTAGCGAGGCCATACCGCTGGCTGCAACCGCTTTGATTCCAATCGTCGCCTTTCCTTTGGCGGGAATTCTGAATACGGGCGACACGACGAAATCCTATATTAACTCGATCATCTTCCTCTTCATAGGCGGTTTCTTGATAGCTTTGTCCATGGAGAGGTGGAATCTCCATCGGCGAATTGCTCTGAACATCATCCGCGTTATTGGCCGGCGGGCCGATTTCCTAGTCCTGGGGTTTATGGCTTCTTCGGCATTCCTCTCCATGTGGATCTCCAATACCGCCACTTCGGTAATGATGCTCCCCATAGGACTAGCGATTATCTCCAAGATGGAGGACGCTTTCGGGAAGGAGAAAACGCATTCGCTAGCGTTGATATTGATGCTGGGAATCGCCTATGGATGCTCGATAGGTGGCGTATCCACTTTAGTGGGGACACCAACGAATCTCGCGTTCGTTCGGATATTCCAAGAATCGTTTCCGGAAGCGCCTCCCATCGCATTTGGTCAATGGATAATTATAGGCATCCCGTACTCGGTAACCCTGCTTCTAGTCGTTTGGCTCCTCCTCACTCGAGTCTTGTTGCGAGTCGATAATTCGTTGGCCTTGGATAATTCGTTTATTGAGC
>DKNL01000255.1 GCA_002474325.1 Opitutales bacterium UBA7389 | reverse complement strand
ACAAACGGGTCCCAACAACTTAAAAAATTGGGAATTACCCTAGTCATTCTCGTAGTAACGCAAGGATTTCTAGGAGGCTTGAGAGTGAAGCTGGACGCTCTCAACTTGCAAATCGATCACAACCTATACGCCCAATCCTTCGCAGTCGTCCATGCCACCTTCGCCCAAATTTTCCTTTGCGCCCTTGTCGCCTTCGCTGTCATGGCTAGTCGATCCTGGATAAATCGATCCGCTGGTTTCTCCTCACCTCCAAGTCGTGGTGTTAGCTACCTAGGAATGGCAGCAGGCTTCGCGATCGTCTTGCAACTTATAATGGGGGCAGTGATGAGGCATGGCTACGCCGGTCTTGCCATAACGTCGTTCCCCTACAGCCACCCAGCCGGGTACTGGATACCTCCCGCATTCGACTTTAAGATCGCCATTCATTTCGCCCATCGAATTGGCGCGATCCTAGTTTCCGTGGCCATACTAGCATTTATAATTCGAGTCATTTGGGATCGTTCGGCCTGGAAAGCGATGAAGCTCTCGGCTCTTTCTCTCGTGGCCCTCCTAGGGATTCAGATCTACTTAGGAGCATTGACGATTTGGACGGTGCGGAACCCTCACGTTGCGACCTTTCACATGCTCAATGGAGCCTTTCTTCTAGCGGTTTGCTGGATGATGACACTACGAAGCTTGAAATTTCGCTTAGATGCCCCAGTGGTATCGACTTCTGCATCCAAAGAATCTGCGAAGCTCGGAAACCTTGAAACCGCAACACGGGTATGAGCCTCAAAGAGAGCAACAGTCTAACTACCGCGAACGAACTAATCGTGCCATCGAGCAGCAAAGATATATCTTGGTCGGGTTATTACGAACTCACGAAGCCCCGCCTAAGTTTGCTCTCACTGATCACAGCTCTCGTTGGTTACTTGGCGGCAATGCCCTCCAGAGATTGGAGCACGCTAGTACATTTTTGCGGCGGCACTGCTCTGTGTGCAGGAGGAGCCGCCGCCCTGAATCAGTGGTTCGAGAGAGAACAAGACTCGTTGATGGAGCGTACGCGTACGCGCCCAATCCCAACAAACCAGATTTCCCCGCAAGCCGCGCTCTTTTATGGACTCATCCTTTCGATAATGGGTTTGGTACAGCTCTATCTAGGAGCCAATCCGCTAGCTGGCTTCCTAGGCACCATTACTATCGCGAGCTACGTGTGGATATACACGCCAATGAAACGGGCTACCCGCTGGGCCACCGAATTCGGTGCCATTCCCGGGGCTATACCTCCGCTCATTGGCTGGGCAGCAGCCGAGGGCACAATTTCCACGTTGGGATGGATTCTGTTTGGCATTCTCGCTATCTGGCAAATTCCGCATTTCATGGCGATTGCCTGGCTCTATCGCGACGACTACCAGCGAGGCGGTTTCCCGATGCTCTCCGTTCTCGACCAAAGCGGGCATCGCGTGGCGCGGTGGGCCCTCTCCAACACCATCGCTCTTATCCCACTGAGCCTAGCGCCATGCTTTTTTGGATACTGTAAATGGATATATGGCGTGGTGGCTACGTTTTTTGCTATATGGTTGCTCATTCGTGCGATCGCGTTTACACGTTCCGAGAATCGCGACATCGCCGCTAAAAAACTCTTTCTCAACTCAATCCTCTACCTTCCGGCAGTATTCTTCAGTCTGGTCATCGACCGGTGGCTGCTGGGCTAGTTTCAAATAGATTCCTAACTAAATGGACACTGAAAGCATTCCAGCCCTAAACGCCCTGCTTAATTCAATCGCAACCGTCCTGATTATTTCGGGTTTGATTTGCATTAAGAAGGGGAATGAAAAGGCCCATCGCTACTTGATGACGACCGCTCTCGCCGTATCTGTCTGCTTCCTAGCTGGCTACATCTTCCATAAATGGTCCGTGAACTGGCAAAATCGTTCCATTGGAGCCGAGGGCTTTATCAGAACCGCCTATCTGATAATGCTCCTCACTCACGTTCTGTTGGCAATAGCCATCGTTCCACTCGTGCTGCGGGTATTCTATTTGGCCATTAAAGTACGCTATGAAGCCCACAAGCGTTGGGCTCGTTGGACCTATCCTATCTGGCTGTACGTTTCAGTTACTGGAGTTCTGGTTTATTTTTCGATTTATGTTTGGTTTCCGCCATCCACTTATTAGGCAACTTAATCTATGCCTTGGGAAATCCTTTTTGTATTCGCCCTTCTGGCGCTCGCCCTCGCTAGCTTCGTCTGGGAAAAGCTTCCCCCAGACGTTACGGCACTTTCCCTTTTCGCGATCCTCCTGGTAACTGGCATACTGCCATCCGAGAAAGCCTTCTCGGTATTCTCTAATCCTGCTCCCCTAACCGTCGGGGCCATGTTCGTCATTAGCGCCGCTTTGGATAAATGCGGGATTATCGAAGGACTTGCGATGGGGCTTCAGCGGCTCTCTCGATTTAGCTACCGGCCATTCCTCCTATTCATTATGCTCATAGCCGGCACCGTTTCCGCTTTTATCAACAACACGCCGGTCGTTGTGGTCATGCTACCCGTGGTGCTCACTCTGGCTAAGAAGGTGGGCGTCGCTGGCTCCAAAGTCCTGATACCCCTTTCCTATGCGTCGATTCTAGGCGGCACGTGTACTCTCCTCGGCACCAGCACCAATATCATCGTAAGCGGCGTTGCTCAAACGGCTGGCGAAAAGCCTATGGGCATGTTCGAATTCGCACTCGTTGGCCTTCCCCTATTCCTATCTGGCCTTATCTATTTGATAATTTTCGGCAACAAGGTCTTGCCCGTACGTGAGACGCTTACCTCGATTCTCTCTGAAGACGAGCGCCGGGAATACATTACCGAGGCTTTCGTCAATAGCGATTCGCCTGTGATAAACAAGAGCCTAGAAGAGTCTGGGCTAATGAAAACTAAGGGCATTCGCATCATTAACATCGTTCGGTCCGGATCGTCGTTACAAACGCCTTCAAACGAAATTGTGTTGAAAGCGGGAGATAGACTAGTGCTCGCCTGCCACGCTTCGGGCCTAGCCAAAGCTCGAAGCATCGAGGGCCTCGATCTTGCCAGCGAAATGAACCTCGGCCTCGAGCAAATCGCGGCTCACGAGGGAATGATGGTAGAGGGCATACTGCGTCCCAACTCCGAAATTCTCGGCAAGACGATCGAGGAAGTGAACTTCCAGCAACGATTCCGCATGGTAGTATTAGCGTTGCATCGAAAAGGGAAAAACGTACGCGACCAGATCGGGTCCCTTCGTCTAGAATTCGGCGACACCCTTCTGCTTTTGGGCACCGACAATGCAATTCATAACCTGCGGGCCAGTGAGGATATCATCCTCACGACGGACAATCCTATCCAATCGAAAAATTCAAAGTGGAGGATTGGAGTCGTTCTCGCAGCCATCGCCGGCATCGTCATTTCAGCATCCACCGGCATCGCTCCCATCGCTGTCAGCGCAATCGTGGCCTGCGTATTCCTCTTTGTAACAAATTGTATCCGCCCTAAAGAGGGATATGGAGCCGTGCAGTGGAATCTCCTATTCATAATATACGGAATGCTAGGGATGGGCCTTGCTATGGAGGAAACGGGTGCATCCCTTTGGCTAGCCGAAAGTCTGACTGGGACCGTCACCGGCATCGTCGCGCCGAACTGGCAACCGTACATCATGCTGGCTTGCGTCTACCTTCTCACGAATCTGCTAACGGAGTCGCTTTCTAACAATGCCGCGGCTGTCCTCATGGCCACCCTGGCCATAGGAATCGCTGAATCGCTCGGCGTTAGCGTTAGACCATTTTTATTCGCCGTCGCGATCGCCGCGTCCTCCAGTTTCGCAACGCCGATAGGATATCAAACCAATACCTACGTCTACGGTGCAGGCGGATATCGGTTTTCCGATTTCACGAAGGCGGGATTACCTCTAAACCTACTCTGCTTTGCTATATCCATTTTCTTGATACCTTTAATTTGGGAATTCTAGAAACTAGGATCGAGCACATTATCAATGACCCGTCGCCTCAATCATCGCTTGGCACAGGGCAGGCGATGCCGCCAAGTAGCCAAACGGCTCGCTGCTTACGTCAAATAAACTCAACGGAAATGGATTCGGAACAAAATAGCGTACGCTCCCTCCTCCCGCTTCTAACATGGCTATCCCCGCCGCGATGTCCCATGTATTCACTTTGTGGGCAATAACTCCATCAATTAAACCAACGGCAACATATGCGAGCTGTAAGGCGCTACTGCCAAAATTCCTGATCTTGAATCGGCTCTGCAGGGCCCTGTCATCGTTGAAGTTCCTCTCGATTTCGCAATGCTGGCCGCCCACGATACTTTGCGGCGAAGGTGGCGAGTTCGAAATACATCTTTCCTGCCCGTCCGCAAACACACCTCTCCCAGGACCACCATCGAAAATGGAACGCGACATATGATCGTAGATAAAGCCATATACGGGCTGCCCCTCTTCAAGCAATGCCACTGATATCGAGCATGATGGGATGCCCCTGGCGAAATTATTCGTGCCATCGATCGGGTCAACGAGCCAGGCAAAACGCCTGGAAACCGAAACGGGCGAGGAGTCTTGATCCAATTCTTCGCTCAAGAACAGATCGTCGTGAAATCGATTACTCAACTCGGACTCAATAGACTTGGATATGGCGGAATCGGCTTCCGTCACCCGCGATCCGTCAGACTTCCACTGGCTTTCCACTTTTCCGAAATGACGGACAAACATCTCTGCTTGCGCCCTCAATAGCTCTTTCCCAAAAGCGATTCTATCGTCTAGACCTCCACTCATTGCTGAGAATTTGCGGGACATGATGATTTCTGGGAAGCCAAATCCGATCTCCACTAACAACAAGTACAGACAGCGGTTTCAGGGATAGCACTCATTAAGCCGCTATCCATAAGTGGTAGGGATGACTACTCTTATTGAGTCCTACCATCCCCAACAGATAATCGAAAGGCTCTTATTGGACGTATTCTACGATCTAAGCTGCCAAATGGCTTCACACTTTTCCAGCAACCGTCGAAACGCCTCAAGATTGACCGCCTGCTTGGGATTATCGCCAAAGCCCGTAACTGAATCGATATTCGCTTCTATGGAAAGGCTATCTGCTCCGTATGCGACAGCAGCCATGGAACAGGTCTCTACGTAGAGAGCTTTACCAACGGAATGCGATGGATCGAAGACAGCCGGTGCCCAGCTTTTCTCCTTGAGCAGTGGAGTGATCGATTCGTCTGGATGACTTCGATAGCCCTCCAAACTCGGTAAAGTGCCTCGGGGCACAGTAAGACGTTTGGGTTTCCGAAATTAACAATATATTCGGCAGCCGATATGAACTCGTTAATCGGCCGATTTGAAGCATCTGCAATCCCGATTCCTTAGCCAAT
>DKNL01000267.1 GCA_002474325.1 Opitutales bacterium UBA7389 | reverse complement strand
TAACTCCTTCGGGTACGCTGGGTCCTTCAATTCCGCCCGAGACCAAAAATCGCCAAGAGCTTCCACTCGATTTCGACCTAGCCAGCGGAGCAGATACGCCAGCTGGGCTTTGCGAATACGGCCACCTCGACCAGCCTCCGCCCTAAAATCTTCGAAAGGGGCCAATAGAATTGTTTGACTAAATCGAGTCGCTAGATCTGGACGGCTTAACAGTAGAAATGCCCCCAGAGAGTAGCCGACAAGAATACTATCGAAATTCTGCTTCGCCAGTAGCTCTATCCAATTTGGGGCGGGCAGTATAACTGTATGGTGTAAATTTGGATACAGACTGACCGCTATTCGCTCCACATAACGCGAACTCAATCCCCAACCATTTAGCCAAATTATATTCATGCTATTTCTTTGGCTACTTGCCCGAAAGCCGCTAGTATTCGCTCAACATCCTTCGATGTTAGCGTTGCCTTTAATGAAACCCTCAACCGACTCGTTTCTCTAGGCACAGTTGGCGGACGAATGGAGCCTACCAGAATGCCTTGGCTATTGAGCAGCCGACTAGCTCGCATCGTCTTGTCGGCATCCCCGACAACAACCGATATAATATTTGAATCGCCCTCAGCCACGGAGAGCCCCAAAGCATTTAACGAGCGTCGAATAGCCTTTGATATTTTCCGCCCTTGCCTCCTCAAGAGTGTTGAAGCCCTGACAATCTCCACCGCTTCAATAACGATCGCCGCGTTGGCGGGGTTTAAATACGTCGAATAAATAAACTCGTCAGAGTAATTGACTAGGAAATCTCCAATGCTTTCGTCCCTAAAAAGGGTGTATGCTCCCAGCGAACCCAAAGCCTTTCCCATAGTTCCTACCAAAAGGTCTACTCGGTCTTCCACTCCTAGCTCGCTAGCCAAACCTTGACCTTGATCGCCATACCATCCCAAGGCATGAGCTTCGTCTAGTATCCAGAAGAACTCCAAACTCTCCTTCAATTTTGCCAACCGTTCTAAATCGGGCCAGTCGCCGTCCATACTAAATACGGATTCAGTAACGACAAATACATTACGCTCTGCCTCGCCGTGATCCACAAGTAAAGCTTCCAAATGATCCAGGTCCGTGTGGCGATACCGTATGAGCCGAGCCCCACTCTTGAGTATGCCAGAAAGAATGCTATTGTGGATCAGCCTGTCAGCGAAAACGAGGTCACCTTTTTGCGGCAACAAACTCAACACCGCTTGATTGGCTGCGTACCCAGAATTCCATATCAAACCATGCGAAAAACCATGCCATCGACAAAGCGTTTGCTTCAGTTCTTCATGTACTAGCCCGTAACCGGTAATCAAGGGAGACGCAGAAGACGAACAGCCATATCGCTCCAAGGCATCTATTCCAGCCGACTGCATCTTCTTGTCTTTAGCTAAATCAAGGTAATCATTATTCGCCAGATTGAGAATACCCGGGTCCACATTAGCGGCCCTCAATGAACGGAAAAGCCCATTCCGTTTCCGCTCGTCCAGCTTTGCCTTTAATCTAGATTTTAGATCGCCAGTCACAACCAACTCAATGACCCCTCAGTAAACCGCTCTTCATTGAAGCTAAGCAAGCACAGCAAAGGAATACCGCTTTCTCGTATGCCTTTCTCGGTTGCCGACTTATGTTCTGGGTCTTGTTTACGGCTCTCATTAAGAATGACACCCCCCTCTAGGCCTTTGCTTGCCGCAAAGGAATGGACTAGCCGGCTTTGGCCAATCCCTCCCACTCGATTGTCCACCACCAGAACGATACGACGCAGGCCAAGGACCTTCGCGAAATCCGCCCAATCCTTTCCGTCTTCTGCAATCGGAGTCGCCAAGGAGCCAGCTCCTTCAATGATTCTCCAGTCCTTGTCTTCAGGCAATCCTCTCAATCGGTTAAGGACAGGAGCCAGCTCCAGAGATTTACCTTCGCTCCTGGCTGCAGCCACGGGACCGATTGGCAACGCGTAGCTAAAGAGCGTATGCGCTTCCAAATCATGATAAGAGATCTGTCTTTTGATTATCGATACATCCGTTTCGACATCATTCCCTGCACCCGTTTGTACGGGCTTTATGACCTGGACGCTTTCACCGCGTTCAAGCAACTCTCGGGCGATGGCCGCTACCACCCAAGTTTTTCCTACGTCGGTATCGCTTCCGCTAACGAATAACGTCTTCATTGAACACTAGGCAGGCACCGCATGCTGCCCTTTCTGCCGAGCATGAATCTCCCTAGCCTCATCTGGATCTAGCGAACTTAAGCCAAGTTTCTCAAGCAGTTGAAAATCATCATTCCGATCAGGATTAGCCGTAGTCAGAAGCTTATCCCCCAAGAAAATGCTATTGGCTCCCGCCAAGAAGCACAGGGCTTGCAGTTCCTCATTCATTTCCGTCCGGCCAGCTGACAAACGGACCATTGCCTTAGGCATCAGAATCCGAGCAGTCGCGATGATGCGTACGAATTCGAAACTATCGACGAATTTCTGGGATTCCAATGGCGTACCTTTACAAGCAATCAAGGCGTTTATCGGCACTGAATCCGGGTAAGGATCCATGTTCGCCAATTCGCGGAGCATTTTAAGGCGGTCATCTATCGATTCGCCCATACCAATGATTCCGCCACTGCACACCTCCATCCCCGCATTTCGGACTTTCTCGATATTGCCGAGTCTTTCGTCATAAGTTCGAGTGGTGATAATCTCGCTATAGAACTCTCGTGACGTATCCAAGTTATGATTATAAACGCGGCAGCCCGCTTCTTTGAGAGCATGAGCTTGGTCCTGCTCAAGCGAACCGAGCGTGCAACAGACTTCCAATCCCATTTCGCTTACCGACTGAACGGTGCTAAGCAATGAATCGAATTGCTCTCCATAAGGAACTTTCTTCCAAGCCGCTCCCATGCAAAAGCGTGTCGCTCCACCGCTTTTCGCCGCCCGAGCATCGATCAAAATTGTCTCGGTGTCCAGCAACTGCTCTTTTTCTATAGCCGCCTCGCTGTGGGCTGATTGCGGGCAATACTTGCAGTCCTCCGGACAGGCTCCGGTCTTTATCGACTTTAGAGTGCAAAGCTGGACTCCCGATGGATCCTGAAACTCATGATGAGCTTTTTGGGCCCTAAAAACAAGCGTCGTCAAGGGTAGATTGTATATTTGCTGAATGTCCTCTAGTTCGTATTTCATTCTTAAATACTCTTTTTTTTCATTACCGTATTTATCGCTTCCTTTAGATTAGCGAATAGAAAATCTATTTCCTCATTCTCGATCACCAAGGGCGGCACTACGAGGATGGAATCCATTAGGGGCCGCAGCAAAAGGCCTCGCTCCCTAGCCGCCAAACAGACTTCCAAGCCAACTCGATCATTCACTTTCCAAGGTTTCACGCCATTGCCCGGGATCAAATCAATGACTGCCGACAACCCTCTTTGCCGAGCTCCAGAGACATTCTTAAGTCCCGAGATTGCCCGCTCGAATGCATTGCCAAAGTAGTGGATCGTCCGCTTCAAACGGCCCGACTCGATGAGTCCCTGGATCTTTTCCAGGCTTTCCAGTGCAACTCGAGCCGCAAGCGGATTCCCTGTAAACGTGTGCCCATGATAAAACCCTTTGCCTGAGTCGAAATCGCCTAGAAAGGCTTCATAGATGGTTTCGGAGGTGAGTGTCGCCGCGATCGGCAAATAGCCTGCGGAGAGCCCTTTCGCCAGACACAGGAAATCGGGCTCGATGCTCTCAGCCTGGCACACGAACAGATCGCCGGTTCTGCCGCAGCCCACGAAGACCTCGTCGAGAATCAAGTGAACATCGAAACGCCGGCACAATCTCGCCAACTCTTCGAGGAAACCCGGAGGCTGCAGCATCATACCAGCCGGACCTTGAATCGAAGGTTCGATAACGACCGCCGCTGCCCGTTTAGATTCCTGGCTCAAGATCGACTCGAGAGCTTCAAGGCTTCGATCCACTTCTTGGGCAGTAATCCTTCCATTGATTTCGGAGCAATTCGGGCGCGGGAAGGATCTGGACTCAAACTGCCAAGCCCTGAACCGCCCATGAAAACTCTCGCTGTTACCAGCCGACATCGCTCCGAACGTGTCACCATGATATCCGCCTTCCATCCCCACAACGAGCCGCTTTTCCGGTTTTTCAACCAGCTGCCAATACTGAAAAGATAGCTTGAGAGCGATTTCGATGGCATTCGACCCGTTATCGCTGAATAACGCTCGAGTCAGGTTGCCAGGACTGAGCTCGACTAAGCGGCGCCCTAACTCAGCCCCTGCCGGATGACTCAAGCCCAAATAGGTCGTGTGGGAGACCTTGCCCACCTGATCTATTAATACCCGGTTGAGATCAGGGTCATTGTGGCCCAAGGCGTTTGTCCAAATTGACGCGTTTCCATCGAGATAGCGGTTCCCCACCGTATCCCAAAGCCAACAGCCCTCTCCGCGCTCGATATGCAAAGAGGGAATGGAACAATACTCCTTCATTTGCGTGAAGGGATGCCATGAATGAACCCTATCCCAATCGTCAATACTTTGGGGACTCTCTTGGCCTTGCTCTGTGGCGATTGCAGTCAAACAAAGCTATGTTAATGCATAAACAAAATTGCTTAACAAGCCTGATTCCGAACTAGACTACCAGGATTAGCAAGCTAGTTGCCAGGGTCCAGAGCCCTAAGAATCAAGTGCCTTCAGCAAACTCTCGACCTGCTCTCCATGGCGCCTGGGATCCACCTTTTCGCAGATACTGAGCAACAAGCCCCTCTCATCTATCAGGTAGGCAGCTCTTTGCGGCCCCCAATACGTTCGGCCATACATCTTTTTCTCAATCAGCGAGTCGATAGCTTTGGCAAAGCGATGTTCAGGATCGGAAACTAGAGGAAACTGAATTCCGTGACGATCGGCGTATTTCAAGTGCGAACCAGCCGTATCCTTGCTCACGCCCAATAAGTTTACCCCACGTTTCTTCAATGCTGGATAAGCTTCGTTGAGGCTAAGCATCTGCTTGTCGCAGCTCCCGGTGTTATTACGCATATAGACGGACACAACCGTCGGCCCATCCAGCGATTCCGACAGGATGGTCTTTGTCTTCGACCCGTCCCGGACAAGGCCGACTTCAAAATCTAAGTCCAATGTATCGCCCATAGCCTTCATTACGTTTCCGTATCCCGAGTTAAGCGTTCAAACACTAACCCGAATGCCAAGCCCACGAGCATTAGGGCATCCCTAGCGATCGGCCAAGCATAGCCAGACTCCGCCCCCGACCTTTCTCCAAAACAGCCGCAGTCCGCATCCAAGCCACGTATCGCCGCCTGGGCCAATAGCAGAACAAAGACAACCAGCATCCCGAAGGCCACGAGTCGCGAACCCGATTTCAAGACGCCGAGTATAAGGCAGACACCCGTCAAGATCTCCAAATAGGGCACAACCAATGCGCATATGACTGCTACTTGATAGCCGAAAACCTCGTACGTCAGAATCGACGAAGCGAAGGCTTGAGGATCGAGCAGCTTCAGGAAACCCGCCCAAAAAAAGACGGCCCCGACCAAGCCTTCCGCAATTCTGCCAATCCACTTCATCGTCATCCTTCTGAAACTCTTCCAGCCTCTAAAAGACGCTCCCAGCCACCCTTGAGGACATAGATCTCTTCAACACCAAGCTCATCTTGCAGTCGCTCAGCCACCTCATGCGAACGAAGACATGCTTGGCTAGAGCAATAGATGACAACGGTCATATCCGGAGGCCAACTATCGAGAAATCCCAACAGCAGCTCTTCCCAGCGCTCCACGTTGAGGGATATGGCTCCATCAAGGTGACCACGCTCGAAATACTCGTCCGATCTTGCATCTACCCAAAAAACCGGCCCCAAATCGTCTATTTGCTCCAGCTCCAGCTCAAGATCGCCAGCACTGAACGACGGAGCCTTCGGATGAACGAAAAACGCGACTGCTCCGGAAACGACGGATATAGCCAGAATGATCAATCCCTCTTTAACGGTTTTCATATTCAGAGTTTGGTCACTCTAACTCTACACCCGTGGATTCCAAGAAGCAAAAGCCGCGATCTTCAAGAGATCGCGGCATGGAAAGCGTTAATAACCGCCACCAGAACCTTCTGCCGAGACTAGCATAGGCAAACCGGTTTAATTCTGAAGAGCCGAGGACAACGAGATCTGCGACCGCACGCGGTAGATGATCGGGCTACATTTCGGCTACAAATAGAAAACGGGCTGGCAACAAATCCTACGGCTGCTTTTCCTTCAAATCTTCATCGTAGACCGTTACAGGCCACGCTTCTTTGAGGGTGTTTCCGATCTCGGACCACTTCCCCACCAAAGCGACAACACTGTTTTCGGGTCGGATATATTTGCTTGCCAGCTCTTCCGCTAGCTCCGGCGTAACCGACATCATCTGCGTCACATAGCTACG